>DLZA01000103.1 GCA_003447515.1 Paracoccaceae bacterium | reverse complement strand
GGCGGGCTGCCCAAATCTGGGTCGTCACATTTCAAATCTCAAATCCTTTGGTGTACCGGTGGTCGTTGCAATAAACCACTTTGTCACCGATACTGCGGCCGAAGTTCAGGCTGTGAAAGATTTCGTGGCTGCGCAAGGCTCGGAAGCAATTGTTTCTCAACACTGGGAATTTGGTTCAAAGGGTTCTGCTGACTTGGCGAAACGAGTGGCAGAAATTGCTGACAGCGATGTATCCCAATTTTCGCCCATTTACCCAGATGAAATGTCTTTGTTCGAAAAAGTAGAGACAATCGCAAAACGCATTTATCATGCGGACGAAGTGCTGGCGGACAAAAAAATCCGAGACCAATTAAAGTTGTGGGAAAAGCAAGGCTATGGTCATTTGCCCGTATGTATGGCGAAAACGCAATATTCGTTTTCGACAGATCCTAATTTGCGCGGTGCGCCCACAGGTCACTCCGTTCCAGTACGCGAAGTACGCCTAAGTGCGGGTGCTGGGTTTGTGGTGGTGGTGTGTGGTGAGATAATGACCATGCCGGGTCTACCACGAATTCCATCAGCAGAAGCTATCCATCTAAACGAAGATGGTCAAATTGAGGGTCTGTTCTAAGACGTTTTGCAAATTTCGAAAGATGCAAAATATGTTTTTTAAAACCTATTAGGGAAAAATATCCGATGACGGCAAAGATTATTGACGGGAAAGTGTTTGCGAGTGATGTTCGCGTTAAGGTAGCTGAACACGTTGAACGATTGAAAAACACTCATGGTATCACACCTGGATTGGCGGTGGTGTTAGTTGGTGAGGATCCTGCATCTGAAGTTTACGTGGCTGCAAAACACAAGCAAACGGTCGAAGTTGGCATGGCTTCGTTTGAGCACAAAATGCCAGCAGACGTTTCAGAGGAAGACCTGTTCGCGCTGATTGACGATCTGAATCTGGATCCCAGCGTGCACGGTATCTTGTGCCAATTCCCCGTTCCGGATCACTTGAACGAACGCCGAGTTGTAGCGCGGATTGATCCTGCCAAGGATGTGGATGGGCTGAGCGTTGTGAATGCTGGCTTGCTAGCCAGTGGCGAAAAAGGCCTAGTATCTTGCACACCGCTTGGTTGTCTGATGCTGTTGCGGGATCAGATTGGTAATATGTCGGGCATGAATGCTGTTGTTATTGGCCGTTCTAATCTATTTGGTAAACCAATGGCGCAGCTCTTATTGGGCGAAAACTGCACAGTAACGATTGCGCATTCGCGGACCAAAGACCTTGCAGATGTTTGTAAAAAAGCGGATATCCTTGTGGCAGCTGTTGGCCGTGCAGAGATGGTGCAAGGGGGTTGGGTCAAGCCAGGCGCAACGGTTATCGATGTGGGCATTACGCGGATCCCACATCCTGAAAAGCTGGGCAAATCCAAATTGTTGGGCGACGTAGACTTTGCGGGCGCATCCGAAAACGCAGGCGCTATCACACCTGTGCCAGGTGGCGTCGGCCCAATGACCATAGCCTGCTTGTTAGCTAATACAGTAACGGCTTGTTGCCGTTCGCATGGTTTGGAAGAGCCTAACGGCCTGACCGTTTAAACACCTGCTATAAAATTGCAAAAATGCATACAAGGCGTTGGAGCAGCTTTGAAGCTTCGTATGTGATACTCAATAAACTAGGCACTGCAGGGGTAAGCACGCATTTCCTGCGCATCCCACTGGAAACATTTAATTTTATAGGGCAGTTTGTGCACCGATTTACAAACGTGGGGAGTACTGGTTGGTTCTTTCGGTAATGTAAACGACCTTGGAGAAAGTGGTGTTAGCGCGGCATAGGGATCGGCAGCGCCTGTGATCCCGTTAGAATCGCCAAAGCATTGTGGGACATTAAGGATGAAAATGCAGGGTCTGTGGATTTTAAACCCCCAGTGTAGGCTCCAAATGCAGGCAAGATTGCACGATTTTCGTCCACCAAAAAGCAAGATCCCGTCATGTTGCCTGATTTCATCTGAACACTGGCTTTGGGATGATAGTGGCCTGAAATTTCGCCCACGGCACCTAATTTTGCGATGTGGCGAAAGATCAACGACCCTGTTTCAAACTCAGACAGGTGATTGCCTCCAATATTGACAGGACCCGCATCATGATTGCCTTCGATCCAGATCCAACGCCGCCCGCCCATGAGTGCCGCAAGCGAGGCGTGATCATCCTCATTCAGTCCATCGAGCGCTTTTAGGTCGTCAAAACTGTCGCCCAAACAGATCACCGTCATAGGATTGAGAGCGTTAACTGCTGAGGCCAGACGGGTCAGCGTGTCTTTATTTTCATAGGGCGGTAACAGCGATCCACCACGCCGAGCTATACGTTCGGATTTGCCTAAATGTAGGTCGGAGACACACAGTAATTTGCGATCAGCCCACCACAACAGACCTGCCGAAAGGGCGGTCAGTTGAGCAGATTTAAGAGAGAAAGAATACCCGTGCATGGCCGTACAAAACAGAAACATTGCGAGGTTTACAAGCTATAATCCCGCCTCACGCATCAATTCTGCGGCGCGGTTGGCAGCTACAGTTTCCATGGCCATGCCTTTGATTGGAACCTTCCCCACTTCGAGGAGCATGGGTGCAGACAGCGGCGTTACATGAGGTGGTTTGATGTGATCAATGCGGCCCTTAATCCGGGTGAGCATTTCTTCAATTCGTCCAAAATCGACCAGACCACGTTGTGCCTCTACGCGGGTGATTTGCAACAATAGGTGGTTAGGATCGTATTTCAGCAGAGTGTCATACAGGATGTCGGAGGAGAATGTCGCCTGCCGCCCTGTTTTGCGTTTACCAGGCAGGTTTTTTTCGATCAATCCCGCGATGGTAGCGACATTGCGAAAGCAGCGTTTCATCACCGCATTGCTCGCAAGCCAGACGTCGAACCCTTTGCGAAGATCATCTGGGGATAGCAGCGTGGCAGGATCATCGACCGCATTCAGGCTCCAGATTAGAACGGCGTAATCTGTAGCGACAAAACCTATGGGGTTAAGGCCCGCATCCTCCATCCGCCGTGTAAGCAATAGGCCGAGCGTTTGCAGCGCGTTGGTGCCTGCAAAGCCGTAAAAACACGTGTATGCTGTGTCATCACGCCAGTAGCTCTCGATCATCATACGACCAGGCTTTGGCATTGTAGAAATGCGGTTTTGTAGGTCCAACCAATCGCGTGTATGGGCTGGAAGGGCAGACCAATCACCTGAGTCTAGTAGCGCTATAATCCGTGCAGAAAGCACGGTTGATGTAGCAAATTTCGTACCCATGAATGATGCTATTTTTGGAGCTTTTTTGCCTTTTGTTACCTGTACAGTCAATTCGCGCAGTCCTTCGTAGCGGACAACTTGTCCACCGATCAAGAAGGTGTCACCTTGGATCAACGTTGCCGCAAAACTCTCTTCAATTTCGCCCAAAGGGGCACCACCGCGCCCGCGCCATTTCACCTTGAGTGTTTCTGTGTCCACGATTGTGCCAATATTCATGCGGATGGCGCGTGCTGCGCGAGGATCGCGTAGTTGCCAAAGGCCAGCAGGGTTTTGTAACAACCGCTGCCAACGATCATAGGCTTGCAAGGCATAGCCGCCTGTGGCGCAAAAATCGAGGCAGGCGTCAAATTCATCGCGTGTTAACGAGCGGTATGGGCCTGATTGGACAACTTCCGCATACAAGTGCTCTGCATCAAAAGGCCCAGCGCAGGCAAAAATAAGGATGTGTTGGCAGAGTACATCGTGCGAGCCAGCGCCGCGCGGTTCACCGTCTAGGTCGTGGTCTTTCACCGCATCGAGCGCGGCCTGGGCCTCTAGAATTTCAAAACGATTCGATGGGACGATTACCGCTCGGGATGGTGCGTTATAGCGGTGGTTAGATCGCCCAATTCGCTGAACAAGACGTTTGATATTTTTGGGCGCACCCACTTGGATTACAAGGTCCACATCGCCCCAATCGATACCAAGGTCGAGCGTTCCTGTGCAAACCACTGCGCGCAGTGACCCAGAGACCATCGCAGCCTCGACCTTATCGCGGGCCTCGCGCGAGAGGGATCCATGATGTAATGCGATGGGTAGTTGATCGTCGTTGGCATCCCAAATGGCGCGGAAATAAAGCTCAGCTTGGGCCCGAGTGTTTATGAAAATTAGTGTGGTGTTTGCTGATTTCACCAGCTTTAGAACTTCGGGCGCAGAATAGGCAGCGCCTGCGCCTGACCAAGGTGGTGGCGTGTCTGTGTGAAAGATTTGAATGTCAGGTTCTGGGCCGGGATCAGCAAAAATAATGTCACAAGTATCAGGGTTTCTAGCGAGAAAAGTTGCGAGGGCTGGTGGGTCTTCTACTGTTGCGGACAGGCCGACGCGTCGCAGGTTTGGGGCTAGTGATAGCAGACGTGATAGTCCCAGCATTAGCTGATCTCCTCGTTTGCTTTCAGCGAGTGCGTGGATCTCGTCTATGACAACCCTCTGTAATGAGGAGAAAATTTTTGGTGCATCTTCATAGGACAGCATCACGGCCAGGGATTCTGGTGTGGTTAACAAGATGTGTGGTGGGTCGGCGCGCTGACGTTTTTTCTTCGTTGCAGAGGTGTCGCCTGTGCGATCTTCCACCCTGATAGGTAGGTCCATCTCTGCGATTGGTGTTTGTAAGTTGCGCTTGATGTCAGCCGCCAACGCCTTGAGTGGCGAAACGTATAGTGTATGTAGTCCAGCGGGGGGATCCTTGGCCAATTCTGCCAGGGTTGGTAGAAATCCCGCAAGGGTTTTACCACCACCTGTAGGTGCAATCAGGAGGGTCGCAGGATCGCATTTTCGGTTTAGTAAATCCTGTTGGTGCGGGTGAATTTCCCAACCATGGGAAGCGAACCAATCAGCAAATTTCTTTGGCAGTTG
>DLZA01000290.1 GCA_003447515.1 Paracoccaceae bacterium | reverse complement strand
CAATCGCACGCCTACACCCTTGTTTGCCAGGGGTAATACATGTCCTGCGGCCTGAATGACTTGAGGCGTCCTTGAGGCCAATTGCTTTGTATATGTCCAAGAACAGCTGGCACATCTGATGCTTAAGACCTTTTGCCCGATAGCACTCTCCAGCGACCCGCACCATTTTTGTATTCGAAGCTTTGTGCGCTTGCATACAGTGCATGGTTAAGTTTCGTTTGGTCGGAGTACCCCCAAAGGTATAGACTTTTTTCATTGATCAGCCTTTGCCATCGTTTTCTGACGCCTTTCCAGAAGCTTCTGGTGAGATTCCGAGGTGCCGTCATGGAATGAACCAAAAAGTTTGTCCCAGGGTACTTCGAGGGTGCCATAGTTACATTCGAAATAGCGATGATGCATCTGGTGATGAAAATTGCCCAGTTCCAAAGTTCGCTTGTCTTTGACCAGCAATGCATCAAATCCGGTATGTGAGGTGGCAGCTGTCAGTGCCTGATTTTGCATGTGATAGAGGATAAGAATGGGATGGGATGCGACAATGAAATGGATTAAAATTGAACTGAAATAAAGCAGATGCTCAACTGGATGCATGGACAAGCCAGACCAAGGTCCAATATTCGTGTTACGATGATGCAGAGAATGAACCGATTTGTACAAAGGTGGACAATGTATAAGGCGGTGTATCCAGTAAAAATGGAAAGAAATCCACATGGGCGTTAATACAAACATCGCGACCAGCCACACAGGGTTCTCTGCCCACCAAAGAATAGGTGCAAAGCCATTTGCCATCGCCCAGAACATCAAGACTTCAAAAGCTGTCCAGAAAAATACTCCACTCGTTAATGTCCAAAACATATTATCTTTTAGCTGACTTCCGAGGGTGAACATTCGCCCCTTTGATACTATTTCTCTGGGATCAAACTTAAGCTCATTGCCCTGAAACTTGCGAGAATGGAAAAAAAAGTGAAGCCCACCAGCAACGATGGCAATCAACAGGAAGTTGCCGGCGTAGATCTTGGTGATCCAACTGATTTCCAATGTTTCAGTTTGCTCAAGTGTTGGGTGAAAATAGAACCAAATAAGGCTCGCCAAGGCTACCAGGATCAGATTTTCCCCGAAAACAAACCATCGAGCACCGAACCACCTTGCAACGCCTATAGGATTAAGCGGCCACTGGAATAAAGGTGAAGTGTTGATCGGGACATCTGGTCGGTAGTTCCATTGCCGAGTGAACCGGTCATCCTTGTTCGATGTGCTGGTGTCAGTCATTTTCGTACCTTCCTGCATAAAATCTGGTTTTAAAATATATAAAAGAAACTATAAGCTTTGAAAAACGCAATTAATTTGGCAAATACCTTTGAAAATCAGAGGTTATGGGAGTGTGATATGCCGTCACGTCTTTCGATCAAAGCGATGCAGTATTTTCTTGCCGCGGTTGATAGCGGTTCTCTTACGACTGCCGCGCAAAAATTGAACGTTGCACCTTCTGCAATATCAAATGGCATTGATCAGATAGAAGAAGAATTTCAATTGGATCTCGTGCAACGTTTTCCAGCCAAAGGCATTCACCCCACAACAACTGGTAAAACAATGGTTCAACGTATTCGCCGTTTAATTGAAGAATACGAAAGCCTTCTATCGGGAGGCAAAGAACTTCGAGAAAGCCTGTCTGGCAAACTTACTATAGGATACTACGCTCCGGTCGCACCATCTTTCCTGCCTGGCATAGCCGCGCCATTGCTCAACCAAAACAAGGACATACGCCTAGAATTTATAGATTGTAACAATGAAAGCGCACAAACAGGACTCTTGAACGGTGATTTTGATGTGATTTTGTTTGTGGCAGACAACGCAAAACCCGGCATAAAGTGCGAGGCGCTGATAGATGCACCACCCTACTTGCTGGTTCCTAAATCTCACGGTCTAGCAAGTTTGGATTCTGTTTCATTTCATCAACTTCAGGAAGTGGATTTGGTGCTGCTTGATTTGCCATTTACTGCCCAATATCTTCAGGGATTACTTGATGAGAATTCAATAAAACCCCGTATTGTTGCCACTGCATCTACAACAGAGATGGTGCGAAGTCTCGTGGGGGCAGGAGTTGGATGCTCTATTTTGAATATGCGTCCACTGATAGACGTCACGTACGGTGGAGACCGTGTAAAGGCAATTCCGCTCAAGACACTCCGGAAACCGCTGGCGTTATCTCTAGGCTATATCAACAGAAACCCGCGCCGAGTAGTAAGTACATTTATCAAATCATGTCTTGATTATTTCGGTCAGGATAGCGCTCGGGCTCTAACTACAAAGTCTGAATATACTTCGCGTCGGGAATAATCTAATATAAAATTGATGAAATGCCTAGAACGGAAGCGCAACCTCTGTTCATTCCGCGACACAACCTAAATAACCAGATTGGGCTCTAAACAGCCATTCGATGCATGATCATCTAACGACTGCTGTGGGGGAATTTGCCGACTTTTTAACGTGTAATCCTAACGGCTGCTTAGTTTTCAGACAATGTAAAAATCTGTCTTTTTTCAAAGTGAATTCAATATTCTGTTTCACCAAACCTATCATATCCTAGACTGCTAA
>DLZA01000167.1:14840-21174 GCA_003447515.1 Paracoccaceae bacterium | reverse complement strand
CCAGCCACGATCAACACATTCAAAATCAGATCAATCAAACATCGAGCCCAAGGAGATCAAATACAATTTCTGGCACCTCTTCTGGTGCACCAGCTAAAGAATCTGCTTCTGCAAGGTGCAATTCCTCAGGATCACCAAAGCCCCAGAGGGCGCCAACGCTGGGAATGTCATTATTGCGCGCGCCAAAGATGTCGAACTGACGGTCACCAATCATCACAGATTTGGCAGGATCTGCGCCCGTTTCATCGAGCGCAAATTTCAACAGCTCTGTTTTGTCAGAGTTAGTGCCGTCCAGCTCAGAACCAAACAACCTTTCCACATGGGCGTGGATACCAAAATGTTCGATAATTTCTTGGGCGTAAATTGCAGGCTTACTGGTAGCAATAAACATCTGCGCATCAACCTGATGGAAGGAATCAAACATTTCGCCAATTCCATCATAAACATCGGCTTGATACATTCCGTCATCCGTGAAGTACTCGCGGTAATAGTCCATTGCCTCACCAATATCAGCACCTGGACCAAGCAAGACTTCAAAACTGTTCCACAGTGGTGGTCCGATACACCAGCGTAACTCGTGCGACGTTGGAATATCTTTCTCGCCCATCTTTTCCAGCGCCACTTGGATAGCTTTTGTTAGCCCCTCTTGAGGGTCAATCAGCGTACCGTCCAAGTCAAAAAAAAGGTTCAACATTAGGTTTATTTAATCCTCAAAAAATGGGGTAACTTGAGCGACAATGACTGAATTTTCATCAAGCGCGCGCTGCATCAAGCCCGCCTCATCCTCTGAAATATCATGCCCTTCGGCACGGCGTTCATCAAACGTACCGTAACCTGATACATCGAGCGGTGCCATATCCGCCTGCTTTAAAATTGCAACAGTTTCACGGACAGCCTCTGCCTCATCGATACCACTGGAAAAACACATCAGTGCTGCACCCGTCGAATTTTTGGGTAGACCATCACCGTCACTACGGCCCACTTCGACTAGCAAAGTATAAACCTTCTGCTTTGAGCCCAATTTAGCCATATTACAATGTTAGTCGCGGAGCAGTTCGTTTATCGAGGTTTTTGACCGTGTTTGAGCATCCACTCGTTTCACAATGACCGCACAGTAAAGGTTCACACCATTTTTGGATGGCATTGAGCCCGCAACAACCACGGATCCTGATGGCACTTCGCCATACATAACTTCGCCTGTCTCGCGATCTACAATTTTGGTGGATTGGCCGATGAACACACCCATACCAAGAACAGAACCTTCGCGCACGATGCATCCTTCGACCACTTCAGAGCGCGCACCAATAAAGCAGTTATCTTCAATAATTGTAGGGCCAGCCTGCATGGGTTCCAAGACACCGCCAATGCCAACACCACCAGACAGATGAACATTCTTGCCTATCTGTGCGCAGGACCCGACTGTTGCCCATGTATCAACCATCGTACCTTCGTCCACATAGGCTCCAAGGTTTACGAAAGATGGCATCAGAACTACTCCCGGTGCGATGAAAGCAGATTTACGCACGACACAGTTTGGTACTGCGCGGAAGCCTGCCGTCTTCCACTCATTATCACCCCAGCCTTTGAATTTAGAGTCGACCTTGTCCCACCAGCCACCAGACTGTGGCCCTCCGGTATGCTGTTCCATGTCTTTGATACGGAAGCCTAATAATACTGCCTTTTTCGCCCATTGATTTACAAACCAATCGCCAGTGTCCTGACGTTCGGCAACACGCAGCGTGCCATTGTCTAGAGCTGCAAGTGTATTTTCGATAGCGTCACGTGTTTCGCCTTTGGTGGCCGCCGTGATAGTGTCACGTACCTCCCATGCGGCTTCAATAGCAGTTTCAAGCTGGACGTTCGACATAACAGAATCCTTGTAAGATGTGTCTGAATTTATCAGCGCTATAGCGGGTTCGCCAATTGCACACAATCACCCAAACGGGTCTTCGGACAAGTTGCCACCACAAACAAGGACAGCCACCCGTTCATCTGGGGCAGGTTTATAGGCTCCACTCATCAGTGCCGCAAGCGCGGTGGCCCCTGCCGGTTCAACCAATTGGCGGCATTCTTGCCAAAGAGCAACCTGTGCAGTTCTGATCGCTTCGTCTGTTACTGTTACACATTCCGTGCCTGTTTCTATAGCCAAGTCATAGCAAATTTGCCCCACTTTCCGCGCGCCAAGAGCATTGGCCGCGATACCACCCACCTCCACATCTTGAGGGCCACCTTGGGCAAGGGCTGTGAACATTGTTGGCGCTTTTTCAGGCTCGACAGCCAAAATTTTTCGAGTTTTTCCAAGCCACGCCATAGCACCTGCAATCAATCCACCGCCACCAACGGCAATCAGAATTGTATCCGCTTGCAATCCCTGCTCTTCCCATTCTCGTGTCAATGTACCCTGCCCCGCTACCGTAGAAATGGCATCAAAGGCATGAACCTGCATTGCGCCCTTTTCAGTCTCGTAGGCTTGGGCATCCTGAAAAGCATTGGCGTATTCACCCATAACCACGGACAGATCCGCACCTGAGCGTTTAATCAAACCAATTTTTGCAGGCCCTGCAAATTCTGGCACAAAGATCTTCGCTTTATGCCCCAATTTTTTTGCAGCGTAGGCCACTGCTGCGCCGTGATTGCCACCCGATGCCGCCACAAGTCCAGTTTCTGGCACATCAGAAGATAATAACGTGTTAAATGCACCGCGTGCCTTGAAACTACCCGTACATTGCATCTGCTCCAACTTCATCTCAATTGGATAGCCGAGGCCAAAACCGTCAAACGTCAGCACAGGCGTGCGCACAGTATGACCTTCTGACCGCACTGCCGCATTCGTTATTTCATTTCGCCAATTCATCATTACCCTCATATTAATTCGTCTAATTACAGGCGTGTCAAAACAACAGAGCCCAGCGATGGTAAGGCACGAGAAAAGGCACAAACCACATTCTAAAAAATATTCCTAAACTTGAAGAAAAGAAACAGAAAACAATGAATGCTCCTTACATTGCGTAAAGGCGTTCATCCAACGTTAGTAAACATTTGCAGAAGACAATTTCTCATGACTGTGAGATTTCATTAAATTTTGCTGTTATTAAGATTTCTGCCCCTTAGCTCAACTTTGCAGGCAATCGTGCATATCCGCGAAAGCGAATGCGGTTGCCCCGTTCAGCCCCCTCCATAAGCGCATATTTTGGGAAGCGGTTTAGGAACCGCCCCACAGCAATGCGCCCTTCCATACGTGCAAGGCTCAGACCCACACAAGTGTGCGCACCCCCCGCAAATGCAAGGTGCTTATTGGGGCGGCGATCAAGCTTCAAGGCATTTGGTGTTTCGAAATGATCCGCGTCGCGATTGGCTGCGCCGATGCACAAATGCAGGTCAGTGCCTTCTGGGATATGTGTGCCATGGAGCGTAATATCTTCAGTGGTAAGGCGGTTACCAAATTGGTTCGGGCTTTCCATGCGTAAAAACTCATCTACGGCAGTGTTTAGCAAGCCAGGGTTCGCAATGAGCTCAGCCTTTGAGTCAGGGTCGGCGTCTAGTAAAGCAAGTGCGTTACCAATTAGGTTAGTTGTTGTTTCGTGCCCTGCATTTAAAATAAAGATACAGTTTTGCAGCAGTTCAACTTCACTCAATTGGCCCTTTTCAGATTGCATCATACGGGTCAAAACATCAGTCTGGGGATCACCTGGGTTTTTTGCCCGCCGCACGACAAGGTCCCTAAGATAAGTCTTAAACTCAGACACAGCTCGGTTACCGTCGTCGAGTTGTTGTTGCGAGAGTGCCGGTTCCAACGCACCCAAAATAGCCAATGACCAATCTTGTAGAGGACCACGTTCTTCGTGAGGCATGTTGAAAAGATTTCCAATGACCTCAAGCGGGATTGCCCCTGCAAAAGATTTTATTAAATCCACCTGCTCAGACATTTGGTCCAGCAACCAATCCACTTGGCGGATTAAACCATCCTCCATACTGGCAATCGCACGTGGATTCATGGCACCAATCATGATAGACCTTACCCGCGTGTGCAGTGGGGCATCGTTAAACACCAAAGATGTAGTATGATGTTCAAACAACGGGCTAGCCCCATATTTGGGTTTGAACACTTTTTTTTTGTCGGAAATGAACCGCGTTGTATCACGGTAAATCATGTCTAAGTCTGCATGACGCGAAATAATGAAAGACCCATCAGGCTGTGGATGTACGGGAGCCTGCTCACGCAATGAGGCATAAATCGGATATGGGTTTGCGTGGAAGTCGTTTGGCAGATCTGTGAGTAAAAAGTTCATTCCGAATGATTGACCACACGCTACGTCCAATGCAATGTTTTTCGAACAAACAAGGGGCGTGACCATGACACTCACCGATCAAAAACGCGCGGACATGAGCGCAGCTGCAATGTGGGATAATGACAGCGCATCAAAATTCTTGGGCATAGAGCTTTTGTCCGTAGGTAAAGGCATTGCAGAAATGCGCCTCAACGTTAAAGCGCAGCATTGCAATGGCCACAACATTTGTCACGGTGGTTTCATTTTTACACTGGCCGACAGCGCCTTTGCCTTTGCTTGTAACAGCTACAACGAAACAACAGTAGCGCATCACAATACGATCACCTTTGTGAATGCAGGCCAGTTAGGCGACGTACTGGTCGCCAATGCAAGGGAAGTCAGCAAATCGGGCCGTAATGGGATCTACGATGTGGATGTGACAAACCAAAACGCCATGCTTATCGCGTCGTTTCGTGGCTGTTCACGAACAATTAAAGGACAGAACTTTCCAGAATAATCAATCGCTTGTAAAGACACTCTGACACTTGCGAGGCAGGTCAGCCATCGTATATTGACGCGCGCCACGTTTCTTCTTTTTTCGTTTTGGTTTCTTACTTGGCTTCACTGTTGGTGGGTTCAGATAATCTGTGACCCACCACTGCAGCGTCTTATCACAGCCATCGCCGCCATTCGAAATCTTTGCAACTGTAGGTTTTTGTGTCACACAACCCTTAAGATTTTTAGGACATTTTAAGCGCACGTGAAAATGTGTGTTGTGTCCATAAAATGGACGAATTTTTTGCAGCCAACTGCGGTTTCCAAGAATATTTTCGCACAGCCAAACTTTGACTGGCGGAGTAATAAAGATCCGATCCACACGTGGATCTTGTGCCGCCGCCTTAAGGATATTTGCATGCTGCTGGGACCAATTATGGTTCACAGTGCGTTGACTTTTGGCACGCACGTTCGTGGATGACAACTTCTCACGCTCACCACGCGTCAGGTTCAGGCGTGTCGGTTTATAAAGCCAGATATCTGCATCAAGGCCCATCTGGTGCGACTGGTGACCCGACAACATCGGTCCACCGCGTGGTTGAGAAATGTCCCCGATGTACAAACCGGCCCAATCACGTTCCTCTGCTGCTTTGACACTTAGGTCTTTGAGAAACTGAATAGTTTCAGGATGTCCCCAATTACGATTACGGCTCAGGCGCATAGCCTGCCATGTAGGGCCAGATTCTGGTAATGCTTCACCACCCGCAAGGCAGCCTTTAGCATAAGATCCAATAGCTGCGGGAGATTGACGGGATGGTTTGGATTTCGCACCAAACAATTTGTTAGCTTTTATATCAGATTTATTGAAACTAATAGAATTACCCTGAGCAATGGCAATATTGTCTACCCGTTTAGCTGTGGTTCTATCACTGGATACGCAGGCTACCAATGCTAGGAAGGGTAAAATACTGTAGATGCGGATACCGTAACCCCCTTTAACGATATTCGTCTGCGGAACGGACCCAAAAAAGCAAAATTAGCCCAATTACAAAAAGCCCAATGACGGGTGATACACCAAGACGCTGACTTCCGCTTAAAGAAGTAAAGACCGCAATTAACATGGGCGCTAAAAAGGCAGAAGCTTTTCCGGTCAATGCATACAAACCAAAAGCCTCAGTCATTCGCTTTGGGTCTGCTTGATCTACGAGAAACGTCCGGCTTGATGCTTGTAAAACTCCACCTGCCGCACCAATACATGCCCCTGCAAAAATAAATAGGTTATCAGGTAGACTGCTTGCAGGAGAAATAGCAATTCCAAAAACAGCTTCACGTGACAGGCCAACGATCAAAATGCTAACAAGGATCAACACAGATACAGAAATCACAATAACTTTTTTGGGCCCAATCGCTTGATCCACAAAGCCACCTATGAAGCAAAAAATTGCACCGGTAATAGCGGCTACGATTCCAAAAATACCTATTTGAACAATGCTCCACTCAAGAACACCACTCGCATAAATCCCGCCAAATGAGTAAAGACCAATCAAGGCATCGCGGTAAAACATTGATGA
>DLZA01000167.1:11713-14508 GCA_003447515.1 Paracoccaceae bacterium | reverse complement strand
TAAGCTGCCAAGCTGCGTTTTTTGGGAAGCTTGCGGAGTGTTACAATTAATTCTGACAATCCCTTTGAGACTGCAGTGTTTATTTTTTCTCGTCTCGGTTCATCTTTTACCCAAAGGAAAAAAGGAATCATAAAAATAAAGAACCACGCTGCGGTAAGGATCCCGACAAACCGCGTTCCCTCTCTTGCTGCGGCATCTAAGCCAAAAATTGGGGGTATACCAATGAATGTCACTCCTGCGTCATTTTCAGCAAAGAAAAGAAGCATGATAAATAAAGAGAAAACGCCACCAACGTATCCAAAAGCCCACCCAGAACCTGAAATTCGGCCAATCTCAGCTCTAGAAGCTAGAGACGGCAACATCGAATTCACAAAAGTCTGAGACAGCTCCATTCCAACCATCCCAATTGCAAACATCAGTAGAACCATCGTAACGTTTGCCATATCAGGTGTCGCATTCCAGAGATACGCGGCCCCCGAAATATACATAATTGAAAAGAAAAAAATCCAAGGTTTGCGCGGTCCCGCGCTATCAGAAATTGCCCCAAAAATGGGTGATGTGAATGCTAAAAATATTCCAGCCAGCGCAATCATCGTTGCCCACATCGTTTGCCCATCAACACTGTTTTCTGCGACTGCAGACGAGAAGTAAGGCGCAAAAATAAACGTGATCAGAAGCGTGTTATACGGCTGAGACGCCCAGTCATAGAAATACCAACCCCAAATAGACTTTCGGTTATTCTTGGAATCCACAGCCTCTCTCCCTAGCTCTTCTAAGCATTGTTAGAAATGATAGAACCTGTTTAGTCACAATCACGCAAGAATAATCGGGAATTAAAGTCTGATGCGTAGCTCAAGATTTTTTTGACTCTCTTGTCATCTCTACAGTCAAAGACTATTTCTCCTCGCAAAAAGGAATGATTTTCATGGTCTCTGCTTTTGGTGGCGCCCTTTTAGCGCTTGTAAATGTTGCTTGGTGGATTCTCGTTGCACACATCATCATTGGTTGGTTAGTCAACTTTCAGGTATTAAATTTGCAACAGCCAATCGTTGCGCAAATTTATTTTGGACTGAACCGACTGCTGGAACCAATCTATGCACCAATTCGTCGTTTCTTGCCCAACACCGGTGCGATTGATTTCTCTCCGTTGGTCTTGTTTATAATCATTGTCTTTTTGCAAGGCGTTGCGTCAAAACTCAAATACGAACAACCGTTGTTCTAGCTTCGTTGTCACTGAGCAGCCTGCTCTTAACAACTAATTAACACACGCGTCGCGTTGTAGTTTTGTCACGATCCTACAAGCGTCTGTAAATTCATAACGCCCAAAATGAATTCCGAACCGAATTCAAGAAACTAAAAGCAAAAACCCACACAAAATGCCAATTTCCGTAAAGCCGGCACTCCTTACAACAGGATGGTAGCTATCATAAAAATGATTCAAGCATATGATTGATTGGCGTTTAAACACCTTGTGGGTTGCGGGCTTAATTGTAAGAGTTACAGATAAATGCAATAATAAATTCAAGTTATATGACACAGACTAAACGCCTTGCAATGTGGTCAGGGCCTCGCAATTTATCGACAGCAATGATGTACGCCTTTGCCCAGCGCAGCGATACCGCAGTTTGGGATGAGCCTTTTTATGCAGCTTATTTGACAGCAACTGGACTAAATCATCCGATGAAAGATGAGATCATTACAGCAGGGGATGCGAACCCTGAAACAGTGATTTCCAAATGTTTGTACTCGGTGCCAAATAACAAGCCGCTGTTCTATCAAAAACATATGACCCAGCACATGATCTCTTCTTTCCGCCGCGATTGGATTCTAGATCAAACTAATGTATTCCTCATTCGTCATCCTGCCCGTGTATTAGCGAGCTATGCTAAGAAACGGAATGATCCAACGCTTGATGATATCGGGTTTAGCCAACAAGCGGAACTGATTGATCTAGTCCTTCGAGAATCTGGGACCGCGCCGCTGGTTGTGGATAGCGCAGATATTCATGATAATCCCAAGGTGATGCTAACAAAAATTTGCAGTACTATTGGCATCTCTTTTGAAGAACAAATGTTACAGTGGCCAAAAGGTGGAAATACACAAGACGGAATTTGGGCCCGACATTGGTATGGCGCAGTTTGGAACAGCACAGGGTTTGCAAGGTCAGAAAGTCCAATGCCCGCAGTCGCACCAAGTTTGCACGACGTTTTTCAACAGGCAAAGTATTTATATGATCGAATGTCCGAAATTAAACTCAGTCTGAGTACGCGGTCAGCATAGTTTAAATTTGACAGTTTTAAGCAAAACAGCGGGCTGCTCACCTGTAGTTAGTGGCTTGGATACATGATCCTACTCAAGCAAATTTATTGCGAGCTCAGTTCTAATCTAGTGACAAAAAATAAAAGGTGGACAGCAAAAAGTCCGGTTTTCTAAACAATTTTTTGACTGTGCGAACAAAACTCTGATTACTTGGAGCGTTTTGCCCGCGAAGCCAACAGTTTCAAACGTAGCGCGTTAATTTTGATAAAGCCAGCCGCATCCGCCTGATCGTATGCACCAGCGTCATCTTCAAAGGTAACATGTGCTTCAGAATATAGCGTGTCATTTGACCAACGGGCCACAGTTTGCACAGAACCTTTGTAGAGCTTAACCTTAACAACACCGTTAACATGTTTCTGGCTATGATCAATCAGCGCTTGTAACATTTCACGTTCTGGGCTGAACCAATAACCGTTGTAAATCAATTCTGCATAGCGCGGCATTAAATCGTCTTTCAGATGCGCAGCACCACGATC
>DLZA01000167.1:2402-11330 GCA_003447515.1 Paracoccaceae bacterium | reverse complement strand
GGGGTTTCATAAACACCACGGGATTTCATCCCGACATAGCGCCCTTCCACCAGATCAAGACGGCCAACACCATGTTTTCCGCCTAATGTGTTTAGCTCTGTCAGCATTTCAGCAGGAGATTTTGCAACATTGTTCAATGCAACGGGATCACCATTCTTATACGTGATTTCAACAAATTCTGGTTTGTTTGGCGCATCTTCTGGATTCACAGTGCGCTGATATACGTAATCGGGTGCCTCTAATGCTGGATCTTCCAGCACTTTACCCTCAGATGAGGTGTGCAATAAATTTGCATCCACAGAAAACGGTGCTTCGCCACGTTTGTCTGTAGCGATTGGAATTTGGTGTTCTTCAGCAAATTGCAACAGCTTAGTACGGCTTTGTAATTCCCATTCACGCCAAGGCGCAATAACTTTAATTTCTGGGTCCAGCGCATAAGCTGACAGTTCAAACCGTACCTGATCATTGCCCTTGCCCGTAGCCCCATGAGACACGGCATCCGCACCTGTTTCAGCCGCAATTTCAACTAACCGTTTTGAAATCAACGGACGCGCAATCGATGTGCCAAGCAAATATAAACCCTCATAAACCGCATTCGCTCGAAACATTGGAAAAACAAAATCGCGCACAAATTCTTCACGAACGTCTTCGATAAAGATGTTCTCCGGCTTTATACCCAACAGTTCTGCTTTTTTTCGTGCTGGCTCCAGTTCTTCGCCTTGGCCTAAATCAGCAGTAAAAGTAATAACTTCGCAGTTATATTCCGTCTGCAACCATTTCAAAATGATCGACGTGTCCAAACCACCAGAATACGCGAGAACGACTTTTTTAGGGGCAGCCATTGAGGGCAATCTCCATTAAATTGCATGGTAAAGCGCGTCTATTGCGTTTTTTACTGCTCGACAAGTGGCCATTACGCCATAACCATGCCAAGAAAACCTCTTACAACGCTTTAAGGTTCTAAAATGACTAATCCACGGCTATTGAATTTTACCTCTTACGGTGAAGGTTCAGGCATACCATTTTTGATTGTTCACGGATTGTTCGGATCAGGTCGAAATTGGCGAGCAATTGCACGGCATTTGTCAAAAGACCAACCCGTAGTGACTGTTGATTTGCGCAATCATGGTCATAGTTTTTGGGACGATGACAATTCTTATCCAGCGCTTGCCTCAGATTTAACATATGTTATCAACGAATTAGGCGGTAGAGCAAATATTTTGGGCCATTCCATGGGTGGCAAGGCCGCAATGGTATTGGCATTGCAAAATCCACAGATGGTTAATCGTCTAATCATCGCGGATATCGCACCAATTAAGTATCACCATACGCAACGGGAAAATATTGCCATTATGCAATCTGTGCCTTTAGAGAATTTTGACCGGAGATCTGCTGTTCAATCTGCACTTGAGGATAAAACAGGCGATGCCGCTCTGTCGGCGTTTTTAGCACAAAGCGTTGAGGTGGACGGTGGTAATTTACGCTGGATGCTTAATCTTGATTCATTGAATCAAAACATGGGACCAATCATTGGCTTCCCAGAAATGGACGGCGCATACGACAGGGAGGCTTTGTTCATTCGAGGCGCCAACTCCACTTATGTCAACGAAGCTGGTAAAACAGCAATCACATGTTTGTTTCCCTGCGCCAAGATTCTTACGATTGACGGCGCTGGCCATTGGCTGCACGCTGAAAAAACAAAAGAATTCACGATAATTTTAGGTGAATATTTGGCGTCCTAGAGCTCCGTCGCAGAATGGATCGGTAATGGACTCAAAAAGACTTCCCTAAAAACTACGTATAATTATATTAACAATACATGAAATTAGTGATTGCATTCCTTTCTATGGATTAAATTTCAATAACCTTACAACATCACGCAACCCCTCAAGCTATGAGAAAATGTGTCGTATATCTTGCGTAATGAGATTAATATCAGGCTTCACAGGCAAGCGATTGTCTGTCAGGTATCCAGCATTAATCCAAGGACTCACAGAAAATAGCAAAACCTGGCTATCGAGAGGCCATCCATTGACATAAAAAGTGACGGTCTCCTGCATTTGACAACATTGATGTGGCGGATTTTGGATTCATCCAAACTACAGTATGATCAGGCTCAACTGGGTCACTGATTTGAAGCGTCGGCATACATTTAAAAATGTGGCAAATTTTATGCGCCCAAATGCCGTACTCAGGCATAAACGTATACCGCTGGTAGACACCAAGGCGGCAAATGTTTGTAATGTGATAGCCCGTTTCCTCAAATACTTCACGATGCAACGCCCGCACTGGTGTTTCGCCTGGATCAATGCCGCCACCGGGAAGTTGTAGCTCTAGCTCATGGGCGTCCTGCAACGTAAGCAGCAAGTCATCACCATCAGGGATAATGGCATAAGCGCCGGGTCGACGCACATAAGTGACACCCTGCTTAAACGGCTCCCCAAATCGACGCATGAAAATTTCCCTGTGTTTGAAACACCGCGTCGCGGCAATTGCACTTCTGTGTAAACAGCACTATCTGGACCGCTTAACAAGGGTAGGATTAATGCAAGCCAACGATATAACCAAAAAATGGGATGACGTAATCCTTCCATTCCAACTAGACGCAGCGGATGTGCGCGGACGTGTGACAAGGCTCGATGGGACACTCAACAAAATCCTAAGCCAACACAACTACCCATTTGTGGTTTCCGCACTGGTTGCAGAAGCGGCTTTGTTGACTGCATTGATTGGTCAAACAATCGGTCTGCGGTGGAAGCTGTCAATCCAGATTCGTGGTGATGGACCATTGCGCATAATCGCAACTGATTATTTTGCTCCACAATCCGAAATGGAACCTGCTCGGATCCGTGCTTATGCGAGTTATAACTCTGAAAGCATTGAAACCACAAAAAAAGAAGGTTTCGATTTGATTGGCAAGGGTATGTTTGCAATTTTAATAGACCAAGGCTCTGGCACGAAACCCTATCAAGGAATTACGCCACTGGCCGGTGGATCCTTATCTAAATGCGCTGAAACATATTTCGCGCAATCTGAGCAATTACCAACGCGATTTAAAACCATCACAGCGCAGGAAACACGCAGCGATGTTGATATGAAATGGCGCGCAGGCGGCATTATGGTACAACATATGCCAAAGGCGTCGCCCTCAATTCAGAAAGATGGTGGATCAGGTGAAGGGGGTTTGTTGCAAGCAGATGATTTACTATCAGATGACGACGCAGAAAACTGGAGCCGTGCTACAATCCTGATGGACTCCGCCGAGGAAACAGAGCTTATCGGCCCACACGTAGGGCAGGAACAGCTTTTGCACCGCCTGTTCCACCAAGAAACACCACGTATTTTCCCCGCTCAACCGATAAAGTTTGGCTGCACTTGTGGTGAGGAAAAAGTACGTCAGACTATGTCGATTTATTCAATCAAAGACATTAAACATATGACTGCGGACAACGGCATGGTTACTGCGGATTGTCAGTTTTGTGGTGCACATTATGAATTAGAGCCAAGCACACTAGGAAAAGATGCGGTTAATGAGTCGTGACGCCAAAATATCTGTAAATTGGGATCAAATTAAGAGAGCCACAAACGGCGATTTAGACCATTTAGCGTCGTCTGATTTTGATCTGAACGCGGATAAGCCTCTGCCAAGGTCGAGCTACAAACCCGCTGCAGTTATGGTGCCAATTTTGGATGTACCAACTGGTTTGCGTGTGATTTTAACCCGTCGTGCGGCACATTTAAAACACCATCCTGGACAAATTGCGTTTCCTGGTGGCAAAATTGATGCGACAGATCGGAGTATTGAACATGCAGCTTTGCGCGAGGCAGAGGAAGAGATTGGTCTGCGCAATTTGCATACTGACTTAATTGGAAAACTGCCACTACACCGCACCGTGACGGGATTTGAAGTACAGCCAATTGTGGCGCGGATTTCACCAGAATTCTTGGCCATTTCTGACCCTGGTGAGGTCGAGGAAGTGTTCAGTGTGCCGCTTGATCACCTGACAAACCTGGAAAATTATTTTATCGAGGAACGCATTTGGATGGGAAAGCTGCGACGGTATTATGTCGTGCCGTTTGGTCCTTATTACATTTGGGGTGCCACAGCGCGAATGTTGCGCATGTTCGTAGATCGCTTAGAACATTCTTATGAAACTAACAGCTGATTGGATCATGGATGCAGGTGTTCAGCGCCTGATTAGGGCGTTTGAGACGCGTGGGCATCAGATTTTTTTTGTAGGTGGCTGCGTGCGCAATACGTTGTTGGACCAAACAGTTGCAGACATCGATCTATCAACGTCAGCAGTACCTGAACAAACGATTGAGGTAGCTAAAGAAGCGCGGTTCAAGTTTATCCCAACGGGGCTTGAATATGGCACAATTACAATTCTGGTTAATGGTCAATCCTTTGAAATTACAAGTTTTCGTAAAGATGTTGAAACCCAAGGTCGCCGCGCCGTTGTAGCGTTTTCAGATAACATTATGGAAGATGCGCTGCGCCGTGATTTCACAATGAATGCACTTTATGCGGACGGGCGCGGGGAGCTTGTAGATCCACTTAATGTGATAGGTGATTTACACAATCGTAATGTCAGGTTCATTGCAGATGCACAGGAACGCATACGCGAAGATTACTTACGTATCTTGAGGTATTTTCGATTTCACGCTTGGTACGCGGATCAAGACGGCGGCATTGACCCCGATGCTATGGCAGCTATTGCAATGAATTTGGATGGCCTTTCATTAGTTTCGAAAGAAAGAATTGGGATAGAGTTTCGAAAGATTTTATCCGCCGAGCACCCCCTTCGCACACTCGCAGCAATGGAACATTCCGGCGTATTAATGCAAATTTTACCTGGCAGTAATACCCGGGCTTTAGGACCTCTGTTATTTTTAGAAGAAAATTTGGGGCTAACAGGCGATTGGATGCGTCGGCTAATATGTCTAGGCGGTGAAAATCAAGTTGAAAATTTACGTTTATCCAAGGCTGAAAGAAAACGAATTGTAGCTTTTTACAAGGCTGTGGATCATGGGGCTGAATATGCTGAGACGGCTTATCGGTTTGGGCGGGATACCACGCTAGATATGGTGTTGGTTACAGCGGCAGCTTCGGAAAGTCATCCTGCGGGCCACTTAATGGAGCAGATCAAGAAGGGCTGCGCAGCAGAGTTCCCCATCAAAGCAGTAGACTTGCCTAGTTCGCTGACAGGGAAAGCCATTGGGGACCTTTTGAACAGGTTAGAGAACGACTGGATTAATTCTGGGTTCAGTAAAACCAAAACAACTTTGCTAGCTGATGTTTAGCCCGTTAATTATATTTTTAATCGTAGGTCTGATCAGCCCTGGACCAAACGTAATCCTGTTGACCAGCAGTGGTGCACGGTTTGGGGTGTGGGCGACCTTGCCACACTTGCTAGGTGTGGTGATAGGAACGGGCATTATCGGTGGCATTTGTGGTTTGGGAATTGGCGCGGTGATTGTATCGCAACCACAGCTGCAGTTTGTGCTGCAGTTGGTTTCTTTTACTTGGATTTTGTGGATGGCATATCAACTGTTATTTCCCAAAAAGGGGGCGGTTACGCAATCAATTGAAAGCCCATGGACGTTTGTTAAAGGTACTGTATTTCAATGGATTAACCCGAAAATTTGGGCTGTGGCCTTGGCTGCATCATCAGGATATTCTATCGGCCTCAGCCCCTGGAGCGAGGCTGCACGAGTGGCAACGGGGTTTATCTGCATCAACCTTTTTGTTTGCGTTTTCTGGACATATTCAGGCATGCTCTTGTCCGTTCTTTTAAACAATGAAAGGCGTTGGTTCACATTTCGGACAATTATGGCAACTCTGCTCGCTCTATCAGCAATAATGGTGTTTATATGACTGAAATTCTGATTAAAAAACTTGGTGCAAAAGGTGATGGAATTGGCACGTTAAACGGGACTGAAATCTTTGCACCTTACACGGTTCCAGGTGAGCGAGTTGATGGACAAATCGTTCATGAGCGCATGGAAAAAGCACGAATTTTAGAACCTGTTTCTTTGCGTGTGAAACCACCCTGTTCCCATTTCAAAATCTGTGGTGGATGCTCAACGCAGCATATTGAAAGAACATTTCTAGCACATTGGAAGCAAGATTTGGTGCGTGATGCACTCGCAAAACAAGGGTTGGAAACAGAATTTCGGGCTTCAATCACTTCCCCAACCCAGTCTCGCAGGCGGGCAATTTTTACAGGCAAGCGGACTAAAACGGGAGCCTATTTAGGATTTCATACCCGCGGAACGTCGCAAATTGTACCAATCGATAATTGTGTCCTGGTACACCCTAATATCAGCGCTGGTTTCACAGGGCTCAAGGCACTGGTAAAAATGGCTACATCACGCAAAAGTGAAGTACGGATTGCGGTTGCAACGAGCCTTGGTGGATTAGATATAAGCGTTAATGACGCCCTGCCACTAGACAATGAAATACGAGAACAGGCCATCAAAATTATGAGTAAACACGGGTTTTCACGTTTGTTTTGGAACGGTGAAATCATTATTGAACGCATGGCTGCTCAGCAGCAATTTGGTGCAGCTCGTGTAACACCACCCTCGGGATCTTTTTTGCAAGCGACCCAAGATGGCGAAGCAGCGCTAGTTGAAACGGTGCAGGAAATTGTTGGCAAAACAAAGAAAATTGCTGATCTATTTTCAGGCTGTGGGACATTTACGCTGCCGCTAGCAAAGAATGCTGAAATTGCAGCTTTTGAGTCAGATGGAACAATGCTCGCTGCGCTCGATAAAGGGTGGCGCACCGCGGTTGGCTTGAAGAAGGTAGAAACAAACACGCGCGATTTATTCCATAATCCATTGCGCGAAGATGAATTGAAACCATTTGGTGCAGCAGTCATCGACCCACCACGCGCAGGAGCCAAAGCACAGACAGAGTTTCTAGCCGCTAGCAGTGTTAATACAATTGCCTTCGTGTCTTGTTACCCAGCGACCTTTGCACGTGATGCACGAATTTTGTTGGATGGAGGCTTTACTCTCGATTGGGTGCAAACCGTAGATCAGTTTTTATGGTCTAGCCACTGCGAATTGGTTGCGCAATTTACACGTGTATAAATCTGGTACACCTGCATCATTTAAACATCATATTAATCAAGATCACTTCTAAAAATACACCGCCTGAAAAACATTCGGGCGAACCTCGGTTACCAGTCTTGCAGAACCGTTCGCACAATTTGGTTAGTTAAGAAGATCCTAAGCAATGGCTACACCTATCCTAGAAATTTCTAGAACGTCGAGAACTTTTGCCTCAATGTGAGGAGCGTTCATGCCCGCCACATCATACATGGCATTGGGACTATTCTGATCGATAAACGTATCAGGTAAAACCATAGAGCGGAATTTTAGACCCTTATCGAACACACCCTGATCAGAAAGGAATTGCATGACATGTGATCCGAAGCCACCGACAGCACCTTCTTCAATTGTAATCAGTGCTTCATGATTTTTTACTAAGTCAATGATCAGGTCTTCATCCAAAGGTTTTGCAAAACGCGCATCTGCTATTGTAGGCATGACACCTTTGTGAGCCAGTAACTCTGCTGCTTTTTCACACTCTTGCAGGCGGGTACCAAAAGATAAAAGCGCAACTTGGGAGCCTTTTTTTATAATGCGGCCTTTGCCAATTTCGAGCGGCTTACCATGTTCTGGTAGGTCAATTCCGACCCCTTCCCCGCGTGGGAAGCGAAACGCGCTAGGGCGATCGTCGATAGCAACCGCAGTAGCCACCATGTGCACAAGCTCGGCTTCATCAGCTGCGGCCATAACCACAAAGCCTGGCAAATTTGCAAGATATGCAATATCGAAACTGCCTGCGTGGGTTGCGCCATCTGCACCGACCAAGCCAGCACGATCAATGGCAAATCGAACGGGAAGGCGTTGGATGGCAACGTCATGAACGACTTGATCATAGCCCCGTTGTAGGAACGTGGAGTAGAGTGTGCAAAACGGCTTGATCCCACCCGCGGCAAGGCCTGCTGAAAACGTAACCGCGTGCTGCTCAGCAATGCCCACATCAAAGGTTCTTTGCGGGAATCGTTCGGCAAATTTATTCAGACCTGTGCCATCTGGCATGGCGGCAGTAATTGCTGCAATTTTTGTATCTTTCTCAGCCTCTTTTATCAGGCTCTGGGCAAAGACAGACGTATAACTTGGTGCATTTGACGGGGTTTTTTTCTGTTTACCACTAATCACATCAAACTTGGAAACACCGTGGTATTTGTCAGAAGCTGCTTCCGCTGGGGCATAGCCTTTGCCCTTTTTGGTAATCACGTGGATCAGCATTGGCCCTGTCGCACGGACCTTGACTGTTCGCAATACGCTTAGCAATTGATCCATATCATGCCCGTCGATGGGGCCGAGGTAAGAAAAGCCAAGCTGCTCAAATAGTGTACCGCCAACGGTCATGTGCTTGACCATATCCTTAGCCCGTTTCATACCATCTTGAAAGTGTGTTGGTAGTAAAGATACAGCACTTTTAGCTGCAAATTTTAAGTCTTGAAACGGTTCGCCTGCGTAAAGTTTTGATAAATAGGCAGACATCGCACCAACAGGCGGCGCGATAGACATTTCGTTGTCATTCAGGATCACAAACATACGTTTCTTCAAATGACCTGCATTATTCATCGCCTCATATGCCATGCCTGCGGACATGGAGCCGTCGCCAATCACAGCAATTGCATCCCCGAGACCATTTTCGGGTGCACCGCCTAAATCACGAGCAGCAGCAAAGCCGAGTGCAGCTGAAATGGAGGTGGAGGAGTGGGCTGCACCAAAAGGATCAAACGGGCTTTCACTGCGTTTAGTGAACCCCGAGAGGCCATCGGCCTGACGTAACGTCCGAATGCGATCACGGCGACCCGTTAAGATTTTGTGAGGATAGCA
>DLZA01000167.1:0-2003 GCA_003447515.1 Paracoccaceae bacterium | reverse complement strand
TCAACAACACCTAGTCCAGCGCCCAGATGCCCACCTGTTTCAGAAACAGCAGAAATGGTTTCAGCGCGCAGTTCATCAGCCAATTGGCGCAGTTGCGTATCCGAAAACTGCTTTAAGTCTTCGGGCTTAATTACTTTATCCAGCAGCGGAGTGTTGGGGCGGTCAGCCATATGACATTCCTTTTAATATCCTTTAATCACAATTGGCGATTCACAACGAAGTGCGCCACTTGTCGTAGTGCATCAGCTTTTGGCCCAAAACTGGCAAGCGCATCACAAGCATCCCCTACTAGGGAGGTAGCTATTTTTTGTGCCTGCTCAAGTCCAAGTAAGGACACAAAGGTTGCTTTTCTAGAGTCAGCATCCTTTTGTAGCCGTTTGCCCGCCAGCTCAGAATTTCCTAGCACGTCGAGCACGTCGTCTTGGATCTGAAACGCTAAGCCTACGGCGGTTGAATATTCAATCAGTTCGATCCCAGCATCCTGCGCAAGCATTGCACCTGATTGGGCAGACCACTGAATTAAAGCCCCCGTTTTTTTTGCCTGGAGGTGCTTAATTTCATCAAGTTTTAGGGGCGTAGTAATATTTTCAGCAGCAATGTCGAGCATTTGACCTAAAACCATACCTTCCGCCCCAGAGGCTTTGGCTAGCGAGCCGATTAAGGCAACGCGTACTTCGGCCTGAGGCGACGTTTTTGGATCAGCGAGAATTTCAAATGCTAGTGTCTGCAGCGCGTCACCCGCCAAAACTGCAGTGGCATCATCCCATTTTATATGTACCGTAGGCTTCCCACGGCGGAGCTCATCATCGTCCATGCAGGGTAAATCATCGTGCACCAATGAATAAGCATGCATGCATTCGATTGCGGCTCCAGTGCGCAAAGACATCGCAGAATCGACGCCGTAAAGCGAAGCACTTTGCACGGCGAGAAATGCACGCAACCGTTTACCACCATTTAAAGCAGCATGACGAATCGGTGCAACCATGGGGTTATCATGTGCGTCTGGAAGTAATTCAGAGAGCACATTCTCTGTTGCCTTCGCAATATTCGTCAATTTATTGGTAAAATTTTGCAAGTTTAACCCTCGAATGGCTTCAGTCCATCGGGTTCGCCGGCATTGAGCGTAATTTGAGCAATCTTTTCTTCTGCCTCTGCCAGTTTTTTTTCACAATGCTTTTTCAGCTCTGCGCCGCGGTCGTAGAGTTTGATACTATCTTCAAGTGCCACTTGACTACTTTCCAATTGGCCAACAACCTTTTCCAATTCCGCCATGGCTGTTTCAAAATTCATTTCAGAAACGATAATGTTAGTCATCAACTTTGCTCCATCAATACAGTCACATGGGCCGCAACAGATGCTGCCAAAGCCCGCAAATCATATCCACCTTCAAGTGTCGATACCACCCGTCCTTCACAATGTTTATTTGCAAAATTACAAAGTGTTTTTGTGACCCAAGTGAAATCATCTTCAGAGAAGTTTAGGTTTGCAAGAGGGTCAGCTTGGTGTGCGTCAAAGCCAGCAGAAATAAAGATCATTTGTGGTTTATAAACCTCAAGCGCAGGTATAATTTCAAACTCAAAGGCTTGTCGCAAGGCAGTACCATTTGCGTTTGGTTCAATTGGAACGTTTATAACATTGCGGTGTGCCCCCTTTTCGCGAGCAGCTCCCGAACCTGGGTAAAGTGGCATTTGATGGCTAGAAACGAATAAAATTCGGTCGTCGTTCCACACGAGGTCTTGAGTGCCGTTGCCATGATGAACGTCAAAATCCACGATAGCGACACGGTCTAATTCATAATGGTCAAGGGCATGGCGAGCACCGATAACGACATTCCCAAAATAGCAAAAACCCATAGCAGTTTGTGTTTCAGCATGATGACCAGGCGGACGTATCGCACAAAAAGCATTTGTAGCCTGACCCGACATGACAAGATCAACAGCTTTGACGTTTGCGCCTACACCTCGATAAGCGGCTTGTAATGAGCCTGGTGATAGGGATGTATC
>DLZA01000198.1:3012-3235 GCA_003447515.1 Paracoccaceae bacterium | reverse complement strand
TAATCTCTGATGCAAACATTGGCCCAAAGCGGTTCCACCAAAACCGAACCGTTTCATGACTTACCTCCATACCCCGTTCATGAAGAAGGTCCTCCACATTACGGAGCGAAAACGGGAAACGAACATACAGCATTACTGCAAGTCGGATGACTTCAGGGCTGGTTTTAAAGTAGCGGAATGGAGAATGTTTTGTCATTCGGCATGGTTACAAATTAGCCCTGCC
>DLZA01000198.1:0-2690 GCA_003447515.1 Paracoccaceae bacterium | reverse complement strand
ATTAGCCCTGCCCGCTTCAAGCAATTTTACTCTGACAGAGCCGTCATAAGCCATAAGCCTTTGCGGCTCGTTCCTTTGTCACATAGCCGTTCTTTGTATCAATTTGAGCGGCAACTCTCTTTGTAATTACTTAACAAACACGTGGACACATTGGGCCGCGTTATTGGCGAAACCAGCTTGATCCCAAGGTGGATCAAGAGGTTGAACATTGCCATTCACATCGCGTGCACGGCATCTCAACACATGTTCACCTGGTTCGGCCTGCCAAGAGAATGTCCACTTTTGCCACGCGTAGCGATCTTTCTTTTCTGACAGTATTGCTGTGCGCCATTCATTGGCTATCTCCACTTCGACAATCTCAATCGGAACGCCACCGCCCGACCATGCACGCCCTATCAAATCAACCTCACCGGAAGGTACAAAACGTTTGCGCGTCGACCAATCGGGAACACCTGGCGGAACCATAAGTGATTTCACGCGAATTTCCTGGATGGGTATGCCCACATCATCTTTGTGCGTCCTGAACTGATAGGTCTTGACCTGTTGATGGCCATCATAGGGTTTGGTTAGGGCTTCGATACGTGTTAGCCACTTAACGCTCGCCATTCCGTACCAACCCGGAACAATGATCCGCAAAGGCGCACCGTGTTGGGGTAGCAAAGGTGCACCGTTCATCGCGTAGACAACCAAAACATCGAGCTCTTTGATCTGAGCAAGCGTCAGGCTGCGCCCAAAGAAGTGAGGTTCGCCCATGTCGTAACCATAATCCGCGCCGGTGAATGTTATTTCGACAACGTCATCATCGGGGCAAGCTTGCTCAATGAGGGGCGCAAGTTTCGTTCCCGTCCACTCGGAAGTTCCGACAGCCTCATACATCCAAGGCATGGAATGGGAGCGCGGTGACACACCCGCGCGTCCGTTGCCAGCGCACTCCATAGTGACGGGCATCGTCTCCGCAGGTAACGCCATGATGTCTGCAATTGATAATTCAAATGGCGCTTTAAAGGAGCCTGAAAATTCTAATCTATGCGTTGCAGCATCCAACAATGGCACATCAAAGTGATTGAGTAGATAATGAACTCCTGTAGGGGTGACATCTAGGGCTAATGTCTCCAGCAAAATGCCACTATTTCGATTTGCGAGACCAACTTCAGCTTGGCTGTAAATGCCGTCAACTGTGGTTGGTTTGTCTGAATAAGGTTGGAATGGATTCTTGATCATTGAAGTGCCTATATTATTCAGTCCAGCGGCGCGTGTAATTCGGTATGTTTGGTTATGATACCACCACGGTTCCCGACTTGAATTGAGCCATAGCGTTCCTTGAAGCACTCGGGTAGAGGGCGGTCCCCTTCAATCGACAACCATAAGCGCATCAAGTGACGCCGCTGGTTGGGGTTCGGCCAATCGAGGAAACCAGTTCGGTCGTGCAACTGCGAATGGTTATAAACAAACTGCATGTCACCGGGCTGCAACTGCATGCCAAAACATAATTCAGGATGATTGGCCAAGGCGTCGAACATATCCAATGCCTCGACATGTTCAGCGGACAAGCGCATCACACCGTCAAATCGCTGGGCGCTTTCGATATATTGACGTTGATAGAAGACGGTCAGATAGCCATCTAGCCAGCTTAGCACTGGGATTTCCATGTATGGCTTGGCACCATCTGGGATCTCGCCACGGCGGTCCGTAGCAATTGGATCAAAGAGCTTTTCCAGTAGATCTGGGCGTTCTTGTTTCATGCGATTGTAAATCGTTTCTGCGCTAACCAGCAGTGATTTCCCCCCTTCTTTTGCTTCGCGGATACACAGCAAACCAACAACATCTGCGCTATCTGTGTGAAATGTTTGGCGTTCGCTGGTCTGGTAAATCCGGCTTTTTGGATCGTTCGCATCAGCGCCAATGTCGCGCACGTGACCTAAGATATGCCCATCCGCGTTTTGTGATCGCGCGCTTCCGATATGGGCACCAATGCCGCAAAAGATCGTAGCGGCGAATGCTTGCGAGTAGTTTTCGATAGGCAAACCGCGCAGGACCTCAAGCCCAACTCCTGAAAGCAGGGTTTGCTTGAGGCCGGCGATATGCACACCGAATGTCGCCAGGGGAAACGTTTCTTTGCTGATCTCACCAATATCTATGCCTAGACTTTGAAAATGGGTGGCGGCGGCTTCAAGTTCGCGCACATCGTCTGAAGTAAGCTGATAAAGCCACGCATCGGGATTGCGTGCCATGTCAGTCCCCAACCAAGCCGAGGGCTTCGTAATCGCGTCCGGAAGTTGGGCTTTCTGGATGGTTTGCGCAGACATATCTCAACCTTAGTTACGTACCCTCTATTCTTTACTGGTATCGCAGAGCAAAGCAAAATGAATTTAAGTCATACTCTATGGTAGCCGAACCTACGCCGCTCAGCGCTGCCAGACTAATGCGAACACGCATCAGATTGCTGGCACCGCCTAAATCTATGCGCTCAATAATTGACGCCACTCGGCAAAAGCAGCGGCACGGATGAGCTTGAAATTGGTGTGTGAATTGAGATGTACGGCCCAGCGAATTTACGCCTCCAACACTAAAGCCCCCAGAACCATACACAGCATAAAACCGTGCAGTTTTAAACAGCCGGTCTCTCATCAGTGTTTCTGCTTCCGCCCACTATGTACCTCAGCATTCAGCAACGGACTGTACTTGCTGTA
>DLZA01000402.1:1248-4205 GCA_003447515.1 Paracoccaceae bacterium | reverse complement strand
GACTCAATACCGATAGACAAGCGAACGACGTTTGGACCTGCACCTGCTTTTTCCTGTTGCTCAATCGATAATTGTCGGTGTGTGGTAGAAGCTGGGTGTAAGATAAGCGAGCGTGCGTCGCCAAGATTGGCTACGTGACTAAAAATTTCTAATCCATCAACCAACTTGATGCAGGCGTCATAGCCCCCCTTGACTGCGACTGTAAACAATGCGCCGGCACCCCTCGGGTAGAGCTTTTTTGCACGGTCAGCACAGGGTGATGATTTCAGGCCGGCATAGGTTACACGATCTATGCGCGGATCTGCTTCTAGCCAAAGGGCCAGCTTTTCTGCGTTCTCAACGTGGCGCTCCATTCGCAGGGAAAGCGTTTCGATACCAATGAGTGTGTAGTGAGCACCCTGCGGGTTCATCGTCATTCCAAGGTCGCGCAAGCCTATGGCTATGCCATGAAAAGTAAAAGCCAACTCGCCAAAGGTTTCATGGAATTTGAGGCCATGATAGGCTTGCTCTGGCTGCGATAAGGATGGAAATTTGTCATTTTTGGACCAATCAAATCGACCTGAGTCAACTACGGCACCACCAGTTACGGTACCAGATCCAGTAAGATATTTTGTGGTCGAGTGCACAACTAGCGTTGCGCCCATTTCAATAGGACGGCATAAAAATGGGGTGGCTGCGGTATTGTCAACAATCAGTGGAATGCCTTCTGCATCTGCAATTTTTGCCATTGCTGGGATGTCGGTAACATAACCGCCGGGGTTGGCTATGCTCTCGCAAAATATTGCGCGAGTGTCATCGTCGATTGCAGCTTTTACGGCGGCTTCATCATCCATATCCACGAAGGTAGCGGACCAACCGAAACGTTTGATGGTTTGACTGAATTGAGTGAGGGTCCCGCCGTAAAGCCTTGTAGATGCTACGATATTTTTTCCAGGTGACATCAAGGGGAAAAGTGCCATAATCTGTGCTGCATGGCCTGATGAACAGCAAACTGCACCAACGCCTCCTTCCAGTGTCGCAATACGTTCTTGCAGCACGGCGACGGTTGGGTTGGTCAGGCGTGAATAGATAAAGCCGACCTCTTGAAGGTTAAAAAGCGCTGCCGCATGATCCGCGTCTTTGAAGACATATGCCGTGGTTTGATGGATCGGTGTCTGGCGTGCACCAGTAGCGGGATCAGGGCGGGCGCCAGCATGGATTTGTAGTGTGTCAAAGCCGTAAGAAGGGCGATCAGTCATAGGTCTCTCCGTTAAAGTTCAGTCTATTTATTAGGATTAGGGTTTGTTTCACAACCGTGAAGAAATGATACCGGTGTTAAAGCCCGCCTTACGCAATTCGCCGAACAAGCGTTGATATTCGATTTTTGGGCAACGGTTTTGGATTACATTTAGTCCACGAGCACGCGCCTGCGTAGCAGATTCTTCGTTTTGAACACCTATTTGCATCCATATTGTCTTCAAGTGGGGTAGCAGGTATTCGAGCGCATCAGCAACAATTGTTGGTACTGCCTCGGAACGGCGGAAAATATCGATCATGTCCACATTTGTATCAGCAAGCTCGGACAAACTGGAGCGCACCACTTCGCCAAATAGGACTTTGCCTGCTTGGCCAGGGTTCACAGGGATAACGCGATACCCGCGATAATGCATGTAACGAGCAACAAAGTGGGAAGGGCGTATTGGGTTTGCTGACACGCCAACGCAAGCGATAGTTTTTGTGTCGCGCAGAATTTCGCGCAAAAAAGTGTTTGAGGGTACTTCTAGCATGAAAGTTTCTATAAGGTGTTACCGTTTGGCGGGAAACAGGAGATTTAAATTTTTTTGAGTGTAAGCAAATGATATTTAAAACAGTGATTACGTGCGCACATTATGGTTGTGCAAGTCTGAGCTCTGCAGTTTCTTTATTCTCGTTGTTTACTGCGAACGCTAGCAGGAAGGCCGCAGTGACTTACTGAATTCGTCCCTTGAACGGTGTCATCTCGTGTAAATTGGCGTTGTATTGGTAGACTCAATCATCTGGCCCAGGCTGTAAGTTTCGTTGCATCAGGACAAGCTGGTATGTGAGGATTATTCCCAATATTTACATTTAATATTGTGTTGAAGGTAGTTGGGACGGCTTAGGCATTATATGTAGAATGCTTTTTGAAGAGGCGCCGTTATCGAAGTCTTGATGCTTCGTAAAGACCAACGGCTGCAGCGTTGGACACATTGAGCGAACCAAAATCACCAGAGAAATGAATTTTTGCTACGATATCACAGGTTTCACGTGTCAACGGTCGTAAACCTGGACCTTCTGCACCAAGTGCAAGAGCAATCGGTTGTAAAGTCGATTTGGTTAATTCTTCTGCTAGAGTGGTTTTAGCAAGACCATCAAGCCCAATTATAAAGTAGCCCATTTCCTTGAGTGCTTTCATTGATTTAGCAAGATTCTGAATGCGTAAAAAGGGTTGACGTTCCAGCGCTCCTGATGCCGTCTTTGCAAGTGTGCCCGTTTCTGGCGCAGAGTGGCGGTAGGGTGCTATGACAGCTCGTGCACCAAATACTTCAGCGGAACGCAGGATTGCACCAACGTTGTGAGGATCAGTGATGCGATCAAGCAGTAAAACTACAGGTCTTCCACCGCGTGGCGCGCAAAGCTCGGATAAGCTTCCCCAATGAAGTGGGCGCACTTCTAAAGCAGCGCCTTGATGAACAGATTGGGGTTCGATGGGAGCTTTGAATTTACGAGGGTCCTGTATTTCGGGGGTCATGCCAGATGCTTTAACTGGCTCTGCCAACTTGATTGCTGCGTTGGGGGACAAAATTAAGCGCAGCTTTTCACGGGCTGTATTCCGAAGAGCATCGCTCACTGCATGATGACCGAACAGCCATACAGTTTGTTGTTCTAAGCCGCGTTTTTCTCGTTCTTTCTCAACAACCCAAGTGGGCTTTTTGCCCTTTTTCACCATTTTGGTCACC
>DLZA01000402.1:0-849 GCA_003447515.1 Paracoccaceae bacterium | reverse complement strand
AGTAGATTTTGTGTTGACGAAAGGTAGAGTGGGGGTTATCCCGCGTTTATTGTTGGGCGACGGGCTGCAAGGTGCGGCAGCGGACTGTAACTCCGCCGAGGTGACTCATGCCTGGTTCGATTCCAGGGTCGCCCACCATTTCACTAAAAAAGTCAATTAAATCGAGGGGAGGTTGTCCCGCGGAAATTAAATCCGCCTCTAAACACATCAATAGGTCCGAATAAAAGTGTCCCATGCTGAGGGCAAAAAAGACCCCCAACTGTTGCAGTGCGTAACCTAGCCGGGTTGGGGGTAGTTACGGTCTCATGGGGCGGCCGATGCGTGCGAAGTGAGCAACTGGATAATTAGACCTTTCCGAGTGAGAGTAGCCGTCAGTCTGTTCGGTCATGAAAGGAGTTTGAGCAAATTTGCTATTTTGATATACCTGATATTGTCCTTAATTTCAAAATTAGAGTATTTTACTGCATTGAACTTAACGTTCATCTATTACTGGATTGGAGCAGACCCCAATGCCTTCAATCTCTACCGAAATAATATCGCCTGGCAGCAAGAACCGTGGGGGAGTGCGGGCGTGGCCGACGCCGGGAGGTGTGCCCATAGCGATCATGTCGCCTGGTTCGAGCGTCGTAAATTCAGAAATGGTTGCGATACTTTTTGCAACAGGCCACATCATTTCTGATGTGTTAGCACATTGCATTACCTCGTTTCCAATAAGACTTTTGATTTTCAACCCTGCGCAGCCGTCTGGTAGCTCGTCTGGGGTGACCACGACAGGGCCAATCGCACCCGTGTTGTCGAAATTTTTTCCAGGCGTCCATTGGTGTGTTTTTCGCTGAAAATCACGCACAG
>DLZA01000207.1 GCA_003447515.1 Paracoccaceae bacterium | reverse complement strand
GCCTAACTGTGTCGCGGCAACGCTATAAGTAAGACGTGGGTGCGTGATCTATGGTCCGGGGCCGTGGCTCCTGGTTCCCGGTCCACGGGCCAAGGCAAGATGGTTCAGGAACCCCGGGCCAAGTTTCATGTACCTGAATGGAGAGTGTTTTGTTTTTAGACGAGGTTACAAAGTCACTCTGCCCGCTTCAAGCAAGTTTAATCTGGCAGTGCCTCTTCACATCAGGCACTGCACCCTAGGCTAGGGAATAAACAAGACTTCCATTTAAAATGAGATATAAGTTTTGTTCGCCCAAGCACACTAAATCACTGACGGTTACGCCAATATTTGTTCTCAATTATTGATTAAAAACATATAAATTAATTAAAATTTAGAAGCTGTTGCAAAAAGTAGGTCTAAATAAACATCGTAAGGTATAAAGATAACGCCGGTATCCCTAAGATTGCAGCAAGTACAAACATTTCGGCCAGCAAGAACCATGCAACCCCTCCAAAAATGGCTTCGAGAGATATTTTATTACCAACAATCGACTTAATCACAAAGACGTTAAGGCCAATGGGAGGCGTCACCAGACCTATTTCAAGTAACTTGATTACCACCACGCCAAACCAGATCAGCGAAAAGCCAAAAGCTTCGACGATTGGGATTGTCAGGGGCAAGGTCAACAGAATGATTCCAATAGGATCAAGGAACATACCCAGAAAAATATACAGCACAACAATAAGAGCCATCACCGCCATCACCGACACGCCTGAGGTATTGATCCATTGAGTGATCTCGGTTGCCATACCGGTCAGCGCAATAAAGTTTACAAACAGCTTGCCACCAATGGCGATGACAAAAATCATCGAGGATTGGAAAACGCTTTCTTTCAGCGCGTCATAGATGCGGGTCAGGTTCAAACGGCCCAGCAAAAGACCAAGGATCAGGGTAGCCGCCGCACCGATGCCTGCGGCTTCAGTTGGGGTAAACAGGCCTGCGTAAATCCCGCCAACAACTACGACAAAAAGCGTTACAATTGCCCAGCAATCGCGCAGCGCTTTTATCCGGTCAACGCGGGTGATTTCCTCTTGCGGAATGGGCGCGTCCTGTGGGCGGGTACGGACCCAAATATAGATCACAAGAAGATAGGCGATAAGTGAAATTACCCCAGGGATGATGGCAGCGATGAAAAGCTTGGCAATGGATTGCTCTGCAAAGATCCCATAAAGAATGAACAATACACTGGGCGGTATCAATGAGCCGAGCGTGCCACCGATGGCAACAGAACCCGATGCAAGTGATTTAGAGTACCCAAAACGCAACATTTCAGGGATCGCGATGCGCCCCATGGCTGCAGCGCAAGCTACCGACGAGCCCGTGATCGCCGCAAATCCGCCACACCCCATGACAGAAGCCATAGCAACGCCCCCCGGCAGCTTGGTCAGCCACAACCGCGCTGCGCGATAGATATCGGTAGTAAAGCCCGCTTCATACGCCAGATGGCCCATGAGAATGAACAGCGGAATAGTCGAAAGCGTAGAGCTGGTGATAAAGGCGTAAGGGTTGTTCGCCATCAGGGAGAATGTCGGTTGCCACGCCCATTGGGGGGCAAACTCTGCGTCAGGCCGCCATGCAAAAATAACAAAAATACCGACGGAGGCAACAACACCGAGGCTCGCTGCAATCGGAACACGCATGGCAAGTAAAACCAGTGTTGTGAACAGAGCGATAATACCAACTGTAAGGGGATCCAAGGTTAACTATCCTGCTTCTGTGGGTGGGATGCCGCGCTCAGGTGCCGCTTGGTGTTAATGGCGAGCCGCAGTAGAAACGCCGCCACACCAAAGGCAAACACAACTTTCATTGGCCATGTCGGCACATCAAGTTGACCATCGTAATAAAGATTTTGCGTTATTTCAGTTGGCACCTTTTTGGCAAGCATAAACCCCATGGTGCCCAAAAACGCGCCAAACAGCAGATTTCCAGAAGCCATCATCAAGGCCTGCACACGCAAAGGCAGTTTGTTGGCGATGATAGTCACTGCAATGTGGCCATCGCTGCGCTCTACATACGCAAGCGGCATAACAATTACACAAACCATCAGTAACCCGATAATCAGCAGGTCATCCGGGATCGGATGGTTGAATAAAGCGCGACCCACAACGGATCCAGTCACGATCAAACCCATCGCAAACAGAGCCGCGCAAGCGATCCAGAGTGCAAGGTTTTCAATAAATTCCACAAAGCGCATGGCCGGGCCGATCATCACGTGAGAGACATGCAGCCCGCATGCAGTGCTGCAGCGGGCTGGTGTAAAGGTTCAGAGCGTTAGCGATCCCAAGGATAGCCTTTTTCGTCTCGCTCAGCGGAATACTTAGCAACCATCGCTTCAAACGCGCCATAGACAGCGTCCCCATCCAAGCCTTTGTCTGCCGCTTTGGATTTCCATGTTGCGACATCATCGTTTGCGATTGCAACCAATGAGGCACGCAATGCGTCAGATGGCTGTACGACCACGATCTTGTGGCCATCAATACCGGCTTCAAGCTCTGCTCTGACTTGCGTGCGGGACTGGAACATCTTTTCAGAGACGTATTGAGTGAATTCCAGTCCCAGATCATCGACCAGCTTTTGCTGGTTAGCTGTAAGGCTCTTATAGGTGTTCATGTTCATTCCGATACCAAAGGCTAGCACCTGACCCATGTTCAATTCTGTGATGTAGTTGGACACTTCGTACTGTTTGTAAGCCTTCACTACGTAGTAGTAGGTAGTTGACCCATCGACTGAGCCGTTTGACAGCGCCTCATATACTTTCGGCTGCGAAACAGAAACAGTTGATGCCCCTTTGCTTTCAAGAGCTGGAACAAACGCCCCAGTTGCGCGAATGGTCAGACCATCCAGGTCGGCAGCAGCCATGACAGGCTTGCCTTTGGTCAACAGCTGTGTAGGACCGGTTGTATAGTTGGCAAAGTATTTGATATTCGCCTTCTTTTGCTCGGCAAGTGCCGCAGCGTTTGTCGTCATGAAATCATATGTAGCCATCATGCCGACCCATTCATCGCCAAATTGGATGGTGTCTGTAACCTCATAAGCGACCAACTGGCCGGGCGCGTAAACTGGTACAATGGAAGCCATATCAGCGACCCCATCAGACAGGCCTTGCGCGGCCGTTTTCGCACCAAGCAACGCGCCACCCCAGCTGATGTTGAGGCCTAGTGTGCCGCCAGAGCGTTCTCGCATCTCTTTGTCAAGCCACTCAAGGGCGCCTGCACGGGTGCCACGATTCGGGCCAAATTCGGCAAACCGCAGTTCACGCATTTGCGCTTCAGCACTGTCAGGCACTGCTACTATTAAAATGCCCGCAGTAAGCAACGCCGGTATCAAAACCCCACTAATTAATTTTCTCATTTGGTATCCTCCCGTTTCAAGTTCTAACCACCAGATACGATCAATTATCGCACATCAGCGTTGCTTTATGTCAACACATAATTTATATTTCATTGTATGAAATGATGGGCGAACAAATAATGACCAAACCCCGTAACCGTAATGGTAGTAGCCTTACCCGTGTCAGAGCGGTGGTTCGCGCCGTGGCAATCTTACGGTCTTTTACCCCCAGCCGCCCACATCTTGCCTTGGGCGAAGTAGTGAAATTGACGGACTTAGATGCTGGCACGGCGCGTCGGTTGCTAGTGACACTCAGGGACGAAGGATTGGTACGCCAAGACCCTGTAACAGGGCTGTATAGCGCATCCATTGGGTTACTGGAACTAAGCCGGGCAGTCCCTGAATCGCTGTCGCTCACCGGACTAATCGAAGAACGTATTAAGGAGTTAGCCAAGGAAACCCAAACAACCGTTTACGTATCCACAGTGAGCGGAGACATGGCGTTATGCACAGCCCGCCATAATGGAGGACGCGCAATTGAGGTGCGCTGGTGGGCGGTAGGTGAGCAACGCCATTTCAACATGGGGACGGGACCACGAGTGTTACTGGCGTTTCAATCCCCCGAACGACAGGAGCAATTGATTACCCAAACATTAGCACTTGATGAAAACCAAGCAAGCATTTTACGCGATGAATTGGAGCATATTCGCGCACAAAGTGTGATCGTGAAACACGATGAAATCGCTTCGGGTCTCTCCGCTATGGCAGTACCTTTGCTGGATCACGACAGCAACATTCTAGCATCAATTTCAACAGGTGGCCTGACCCCCAGATATACTGGTGCCGAGCGGGTACAGATGTTTCAATCGATGATCAAAGCAACCGAAGACATGCGAGAAAGTCTTCGCGGGTATTCGACGCAATTTCACTAGATGAAATATAAGTTGCTGGTTGACTAAATTTTGAAATCGGCAAATGATTGTGTAACTGCTCTGTTTGGAGGACGACGATGGGCTATACAATCGCCGAAAAGATTTTGGCGCGGGTTTCCGAAAAAGGGGATGTGCGCGCTGGGACCGAGATACTTGCGAAACCTGACTTCGTGATCGCCTATGACTTTCCAGGCTACACCGACGTCATCTTTAAGCAGATGGAGGAGGACTTTGGCATCGACAAGGTGGCAGAACCTGAACGCTATGCCTTGTTCATCGACCACATGGTTCCTGCGACAACAACGCAAGAAGAAGAACTGCATCAACTCACCCGCGATTGGGGGGCTAAAAATAAGGTGCCAGTGTATGAGCGCAAAGGCATTGGCCATCAGGTGGCCGCTGAATTGGGCTACGCGACACCTGGTGCATTTGTGGTGCATTTTGACGGGCATATCTCGCAGCTTGGGACATTTGGTACGCTGGCAATTGGAGTGCGGCGCCACCTGCTCGAAGCGTTTGTGAAAGAACGGATTAAATTTAAAGTCCCCGAAACCACGCGCATTGATTTAACCGGGACATTGCAGCCGGGCGTCACAGCACGGGACGTCTTTCACCATATTGTGCGGGTCATTGGACCGCGTGGATGTCGCGGTCACGTGCTGGAACTGGGCGGTAACACAATCGACAACATGAGCCTCGAAGGCCGCCAGTCAATTACTTGTCTTGCGATGTTCACAGGGGCAATTACAGCGATCATCAACCCCGATGAACGCGCCTTGAGCTACATTAAAGAACGGGCCCGAATTGATATTGAACCCCTTTTTTCTGATTCCGATGCAACCTATGCTTCGCGCCACGAAATCGACGTGAGCGCCTTGGAGCCAATCGTGGTTGTACCCCCCAGCCCCGCAGACACCCGCAACCTGAGCGAGGTTGCCGGCACTGAAGTGCAGGTTGGCTATTTGGGGTCTTGTGCGTCGGGGCGTGTCGAAGATCTTGAACTGGCGGCGGACGTGCTCGAGGGCCACAAGATCAAAAACGGCTTTCAGCTGAACGTAATTCCCACAAGTCAAGAAATCATGGAGATCGCCGCCCAAAAGGGCATCATCACACGGTTGATCAACGCGGGCGCTTTCATCAGTTCATCCTCTTGCGATTATTGCTTTGGTCGCATGGGCGTTATGCGCGCCGGCCAGAGGGCAGTTTCAACGGGAACGTTGAATGTGCGGGGTCGAATGGGGTCACCCGACAGCGAGATTTACATCGTGAACGCCGCCGCCGTTGCAGCCGCTGCGATCGAAGGGCGTATTACTGATCCACGCCCCTATCTTAAAGGATAATGTGATGGCTTTGAAAAATTTGCGGGGCCGCGTTGCATGGATTTTCGAAGATGAAGATTTCGACGTCGACCAGATAGTTGGCGTGAAAAACATCAAGATCAAAGACCCTGCTGAGTTGGGAAAGCTGGCCTTGAGAGCGGAGGATCCCAAATTTGCAGCAAAGGTAAAACCGGGCGATTTGCTCGTTGGTAATCAAAATTTTGGCTATGGCCACCCCCATTATCCTCCAATGATTGGCATGCGGCATCTCGGAATTGCAGGTGTACTGGCCGAGAGCTTTTCCCCCGGTTATTGGCGCGGCGAAATCGCCATGGGCTTTCCACAAGCGGCTTGCCCCGGCATTACTAAGGCGGTCAGCCGCTGGGATGAAATTGAAATCGATTGGGCCGCAAATGAGGTCCGGAACCACACGACAAACATCATCCTTCCGATTGAACCGCTAAGTGATGGCGACCGCCTAATGTTAGAAGCGGGCGGGCTTGTCGGATATCTACACGCACGGGACAGACAGGAGACCACCACATGATCAAGCCGCAACAAAAGAGAGATTTTGCAGCAGCAAT
>DLZA01000203.1 GCA_003447515.1 Paracoccaceae bacterium | reverse complement strand
ACCACAAATTCTGCAGGCTTGCCGAGCGTCTTTTTAATCGCAGCGGCGATAGAGGTCACGACTGGTGCATCTTTAGCTGTCATGGAGGGGATCACTCGCTGGATCTCGCGGATATCGTAATGGAAATCTGTGCGTTCAGATTTTACCTTTTCTAAAATATCCGTAATTTCTTGTTGTACGTCTTCAATGTCTTCTTCGATTAGAAAACGGCGGTCGATAATCATGCGCGCACTGTCGGGAACGATAGCACTGGGTAAACCTGTAAAGTCTGGTTCTGGTTCTTCTTGTCCGCCGTGGAAGGAATTGATGTTGAGCGTTGATTGCCGCGCGCCTTTTGGTATCACAGGCATGTCTGTTTGTTTGGAAGCGAGAAGTGGATAGAGCGAGGCCTCCATTTCTGACAACACCGCACCCATGTGGCGTACGGCGCAATCCCCGAGAAAGGGCATGGACCCGTGGGCAATTTTGCCCTTAGTTTCAATCTCGGCCCACCAAACACCGCGATGGCCTAGGCAGATGCAATCGAGCCCTAGTGGTTCGGGGATGATGACGTGTTGCACGCGGGTTGGAGCAAAGAAACCTTTTTCTGCTAGATAAGCAACGCCGCCAAAGCCGCCTGTTTCCTCATCCGCTGTGCCAGATATTTCGATAGCACCTGAAAAATCTGGGAAGGTGTCGATAAAGGCCTCGGATGCAATAATGGATGCTGCTAGGCCGCCTTTCATATCGCAAGATCCGCGACCGTAGATTTTATCGTCTTCAAGTTCACCGCCAAATGGATCACGGGTCCAATCTTGCCCCAGTTCGACTACGTCGGTGTGGGAATTGAAATGAATACAGTCGCCTTTGCGTTCGCCATTGCGGCGGGCTACGATATTCCAGCGCGGGTACTTGTTACTGTCTCCGGGGGTTTCAAACGCCCGGATCAACTCGCAATCAAAGCCGCGTGGCTTTAGGCGGTTCTCGAGATATTCGCAGATTAGGCGGTAGTTTTCTCCAGGTGGATTGAGTGTGGGAATGCGGATGAGGTCTTGGGTCAAGGCGATAAGATCGTCTTGGCGTGCATCGATTTCGGTATTCAAGCGGTCGATTTTTTTATTGTTTAGCATGATCGCAAGTGTGCGATAAGTCGGTGAAATGGGCAAGATGCATTTGCGGTTTTTAGGCTGCAGGTTATGGTTGTGCCTTATCAGGAGAATTTTCATGGATAACGAAGCGTTGCGGGCAGAGGCTGCGAGGATCTTTAAAGTGGGTGTTGCGGCAGCGGATCCTGTGGGTGCAGTGCGTCGTGCGTTGACGGTAGAACCTGTAAAAGGACGGCCTGTTGTGATTGCGCTAGGTAAGGCGGCGGGGGCGATGATGGAGGAGACGCTGCGCCATGTGAATGCTAAGGCGGCCCTTGTAATTACGAATGCAGAGAATGCGCGTGAGATTTCAGGCGCGTCCGTGATAATCGGGGAGCATCCTGTTCCGGGGGATGGAAGTGTTGTCGCAGGGACCGCACTGTTGGACTTAGTTGCGGAATTAACTGCGCGTGAGCAGGTATTAGCCCTGATTTCAGGCGGAGGGTCAGCCTTGGCAATTGCGCCTGTTGATGGTGTTTCGGTGGTGGATAAGCAAACGGCAAATACCGTCCTGTTAGGCTCGGGGCTTGATATCAATCAGGTAAATTTGGTGCGTCAGTGTTTGAGCCGCATAAAAGGGGGTGGGTTATTGACTGCGACTAAAGCAAGTGTGCGTGCTCTTATCCTTTCAGATGTGATTGGTGATGATTTGCGGGTTGTTGCCAGTGGGCCGACCGTGAGTCGTGTAGGCAGTCACGCTCATGCGCGGGCGGCCTTAACAAAGGTCGGAGCTTGGAATGCTATGCCGGCATCGGTTAGGGCGCACCTGGAAAAGGATGAGAGTGAGCCCGTGGTCCGACAAGGGCAGAACCAGATAGTTGGGTCTAATCGTGTTAGTTTGGATGCGATGGTGACGGCCACTGATGGGGCAGTCCTCATCGATAGTACGTTGGATGGTGACGTGGCTGAGGCAGCGAACAAAGTTCTTATGGAAATTCGAAAGGTGCAGGGCGATTGCACTCTAATCTTTGGTGGTGAGACAACTGTAAATTTACAGGGCGATGGGCTCGGTGGCCGTAATCAGGAGTTGGCCTTACGCGTTGCACAGCAAGCGCAGGATTTGGTTGGTGATTGGGTATTCCTGAGCGCTGGTACAGATGGGCGCGACGGGCCAACGGATGCGGCGGGGGGGCTCGTTGACGCTGATACTGTCAAACGGATGCTCGCCTCGGGGAGGTCTGTTGAAAGGGTTTTGGCTGATAATGACAGTTTTCATGGGTTAGAGGCATCGGGGGATTTGTTTGTAACCGGGAGCACGGGCACAAATGTTGCTGATGTCCAAGTTTTCTTGCGGCGTTCTTGACGATCTTTGGCAAGCGAGGCTAGTTTGACGCATGTTTAAAAAAAGACCTAAGGTGATGATTGAAGCGGAAAAAGTAACGCTGCGCATGCCTGTGATGGGAGATCACCATGCTTGGGTGCGACTGCGCCAAGATGGTGCGGAGTTTTTGAAGCCGTGGGAGCCTGTTTGGGCCCCAGATCATTTTTCTAAACGTGCGTTTAGCAACCGGGTGTTTTGGGCGCGCAAAACGTATGAGACGGGCCGGGGCGTGCCGTTATTTATTGTGCGCCGAGAGGATAAGGCGCTCTTAGGCGCAATTACGCTCGATAATATTCGTCGTGGGCCTGCGATGTCGGGTGCGCTCGGGTATTGGATCGGCGCAAATTATGTACGCAATGGATATATGTCGGACGCGATACAATCTGTTGTGCATTACGCATTCTACCATATGGATATAAGTCGCGTAGAGGCAGCCACCTTGCCAGAAAATGCAGCATCGCGCGGGTTATTGGAAAAGACAGGGTTCAAATATGAGGGTGTTGCTCAAAGCTATTTGCAGATTGCAGGCCGCTGGCGGACCCATGTGCTATATTCCAATATTCGCGGTGATCGGCGGGGCAAAACCGACGTGGGATAATCATTGTAAATCATTTCGCAATGCTGCCTATCTGCACTGTCCTGTGCAATTCCGGCGTTAGACTAGTTTTTAGATGAATTGGAGTAGTTGCGCTTGTAGCTAGGCTTGGTCAACGCTAACAGTTTGAATAAGGAGCGCTGTGTCATGTTGAAATCTGCAGAAAATGCTTTTCTTGCTGTGCTAAATGCCGCTATTCCCAATGTAGCTAGCCAGATGGAGCCACGCTATTTGGAAGAACCTCGTGGCATGATGCGAGGAAAAGGTGGCGTGTTGGCGCGCCCATGCACAGTTGGTGAAATATCTGATATCATAAAGCTTTGCTCTGATCATCAGGTCGCTGTTGTACCTTACGGCGGTGGCACCGGGCTGGTCGGTGGGCAGGTTGTGTCGGGCAATTCTGCTCCGCTGGTTTTGTCGCTTGAGCGGATGAACGCTGTGCGGTCTGTAGATCCAATTGGCAACACAATAACGGTAGAGGCGGGCATGACATTGGCCGCAGTCCAAGAGGCTGCAGATGCAGTGGAACGAATGTTTCCGCTGTCTTTGGCATCTGAAGGGTCGTGTTTGATTGGTGGTAACCTTGCAACGAACGCGGGCGGTGTCCAGGTGTTGCGTTATGGAAATATGCGGGATTTATGCGTAGGGATAGAGGCGGTTATGCCAGATGGTTCGATCCACCATGGGTTGAAACGGCTGCGTAAAGACAACACTGGGTATGACCTGCGTAATCTTTTAATCGGGTCAGAGGGCACGCTTGGCGTGATCACAGCGGCGGTTTTGAAGTTGGTTCAAAAGCCCACGGAGCTGACCACATGCTTTGCAATTGTTGACAGCCCAAGCGCTGCTACGGAACTATTGGCTCGTTTGCAGTTTGACCTTGATGGAATGGTCAGTGCTTTTGAGTTAATGAATGGCGTGGGGTTTGATTTTTTGCACGAAACTATGCCCGAAGTGCGCACTCCCTTTGATGGTGAGGCCGATTGGATGGTGTTGGTAGAAGTAGGTTCAGGCGCACATGCAAATATGGAAACTCGCATGGGTGCAGTGCTTGAAATCGCTCTAAACGACGGACTAATTAAGGATGTCTTGCTGGCGCAATCCGCGTCACAGCGCGATGATTTTTGGAAGGTGCGCGAAACCATCCCCGCTGCAAATAATCTAATCGGTGCAATTTCTAGTCATGACATATCCATTCCTCAAGACCGAATTGTCGCTTTTATTAAAGAAGGCCAGGCGGCAATTGAACAATTTGGAAGTGTACGCCTGAATTGCTTTGGCCACTTGGGTGATGGCAACCTACATTATAATGTCTTCCCACCAAAAGGCGAAAGTAAAGCAGCTTGGATTCATTTAAAAGACGATGTCATGGCGGTAGTCCACGATTTAGTTCACACCTATGATGGGTCCATTTCTGCGGAACACGGTATTGGTCGCCTTAAATCAACAGATCTTCAGAAATACGGCGATCCTACAAAACTAGCCAGCATGGCAGCAATAAAAAACGCGCTGGACCCAACGGGTATCATGAACCCTGATGTAATTCTCAAACGCTCCTAATTTTGGTCCAAATCATTTTTGTCTGTGGAAATTCACTTTGGCTAAAAGCCAAAGAATAAAGAAATGGTACAGAAAAGCGCTTCTTTCAATCACTCGCCCTCAAATGCGCAAAGACTGGTAACTGGTACGCCCAAATCGCGGATAACTCGCGCACCGCCAAGTTCTGGAAGATCGATGATAAAGCCTGCATGGACGACTTCCCCACCGAGGCGCTCAATCAGTTTGATCCCTGCGGCCGCTGTGCCACCCGTTGCGATGAGATCGTCAATTAGTAAAATCTTCGCGCCAGCATTAATTGCGTCATCATGCATCTCGATCGTGGCTGTTCCGTATTCAAGAGCGTAGTCCTCAGAAATAGTTTTTCCTGGCAATTTCCCAGCTTTACGTAAAGGTAGGAACCCAACGCCAAGCCGTTCTGC
>DLZA01000054.1:5017-5435 GCA_003447515.1 Paracoccaceae bacterium | reverse complement strand
AGACACTGCCTCTACACTGTACACCGAAAAAACACTGCTGTCTGCATCTGTTATAGTAACAGTAATTGTATCGTTATGAGCGCTATCATTACACACCAAAAAAGATTTAAAAATAGCAGTAGTCGCACCGGGACATGTATACAGCGTTGTTACGCTGGTGCTTGTTAAGTCAACTTTTGCATTTTTATAGTTGTTTGCCATTACGCCATAAACCACGCTGTGGCTTCAGCCTGATTTGTTGCTGCTGTTAAGCCAACTGAGGCAGCAAAATATGTGGCTTGTTTTTCAAGTTCTAGCGTATTGGTAAGTCGAGCCATGTAGCCCTGACTATAATTGTCAGGTGGAGATGGTAGTCGCAAAACTGCTAAACCTGTTCCTGTACTCATCTCAATCCATCCACTCTTGTATTGATCCTAAA
>DLZA01000054.1:0-4618 GCA_003447515.1 Paracoccaceae bacterium | reverse complement strand
GCTCTTACACTAACTTTTTCTGTCGCTTGGGTCATTGCGAATGGACCCTTGGTTGTTTCAGGCGCAGATGGGTATTTGCGCGTGTTGAGGTAAAGATCCATAGACGTGTTTGCCGACATATCTACGTTTGGCACAATTTTATCTACCATGTAAAGGTTTTCACCTTCAGCCGTGATTTCTCTTGGTGATGTTTCGATGTATGCGTTCATGGCCGCGCCATTTGCGCTTGTGCCTGTCTCTTGGTTGTAAAGGTATCCATTATGGTCAAACGCAAACGGAACTTCTCTAGCCCCAAAGCTGTCGTTCCAACAAGTTCTGTCCATAGACCCAATAGACCATGATCCATCTTGGTAATTGTATGTCGCATAACTGTCAGGTTCTGGATTTACTGTCCCTGCTGTATTGTCATTGCTGACATAGAACCAAGTAATTTCCTTGAATTTTTTGTTATGTCCGACCACAACCTTATCGATGTATCGCTCCTGCATCCTGTCATAGATGAAATATTTCACTGGACAAGGTAGCTCTTTGACAATGCCGTCATAAGAAAAGAAGTTTCTCTTCCCCATCCAGAAGACGTTGCCATCAACGCTAACCATAGTGTTTAGCCCTGCCGCCCCAGCATCTGTGGCGAGCAATCTAAATGAGAAAATAAATGGAGCGCCGACAAAGGTCATTCCATAGATGGCTTCATCTGTAGAAATAATAGTTTCTTCTCTTGCCGAAGCTATTGCAACAATCTCTGTGCCTATCTGGAGCCTCTGATCACCCGCTGTGTTCAAAGCAGTTGGCCCAAATTTTGTGAAATCTTCTTGCGTTGACCAGCGCACAAGCATGTTGTCAAAGATACCGTTTCCATCAGCAGCATATGCCTGACAGCCACCAGCTATAAAGTGACGATCAGGGAATGATACTGTAGTGACACGCGCCATTGTCGGAACACTTTCAGCCCCAGCCAAAGATGAGACTAATACTGCTCTATTGCCAATGCCACTTGATGTATCCCAATAATATATTGCACCATTTCTAACTGTAGCAATTAGGTCTTCTCCCCATAAATCTAGGTTCCAAGAGCTATTATCTAGAGAAATATCTGAATTAGAAGTCGATCTAGCAGTTCCCCACGCCTCAGTTCCCCAAGCACCAACTCCCCAACCAAGTGCAGGATCAGAGCTTTGCGCTCCAAGTTTGTCTTGAAGACCAATTAAGTATTTAATTGCAACTGCATTTCCACCACCCGCTGCAACTGTTGATGTTGCATTTGTTGGTAGCGTTATGGTGTATCTATTGGCATCTAAGACTGTAATTTGGTATCCGTAGTAAGCGTTGATCTCATCAGCAGTTATGCCGCCAATAGCAGTGGCTCCGCTGACTGCAACCCAATCACCTGTCTCGCCGCCATGAACAGCGTCTGTTATAGTTACAACCGCACTACCGTCAGTTGTGGCTAGTGGATTTATAAGTGTCTGAGTTACAGTAGACCCATCCACATGTGTAGCCGCGCTTGTGCTATGTGCGCCTCTTGTACAGCCTGTCAGGGTGAGTGTGCTAATGCCTGTGTATGTAATGATTTCACTGTCGATCAACACATTCCCAGTGGTTGTAAGGCCAGCAACGCTTGCCAAATCGATTTCTGTTTCGCTCGCGTCTAAAGCCTCAGTCGTAGTAGTTGCATTGTTTGATACGTCACGCAGTGGTGTAATGTCGTATAGGTAGCCATTCTCAAGGATGAACAGGTGATTGTGTGTACCAATCGCCATGTAATCCTCACCGTTTGTATTTGCTCTCCAAAATACAGATTTCCGCGCAATGCCGATCAGCGGTACAGCCGTTGAACCCACTGATCCATCTGGGTTTAGACCAAGCATCTCATCGTTTTGCCAACCACCAATTTTAGTAGGATATCCATTACGAAAACGAACTAGATTGCCATCGACCCAGTATGGACCATTCTTACCAGCAGCATACTCTGTGATATCTTTAACAATACCGGGGTCATATTTAAGAAGCTGTAAAGGCATGTTCTACTTCACCCACTCATATACTTTTTTAGTTTCTTTTATACGATGATCTAGACCTGTATAGCCGCCGTTAATTCGTTTAGTCAGACGTTTGATTGCATCATCATTAACACCCTCATCACAGATTTTCCATAGGTTGTTTGCCTTGAAGAACCAAATGGCTGTATCCATTGCGTAATCTTCTTCTAGAAGAGATGGATCTGTTAATACCTCTGGCCTACCCATATCACTCGCAAAGGCTTTTACGTTGTTATATCCTGTCAATTGAATAAATCCTCGCCCTATGTAGAGACTGGCTTTTTCTTTTGTATCATTACCCATTCTCCCAAAGTATACGTTTTCAGCTAATGCCTTTGGATTTCGTGCGTAAGGCTCTGCACTTTCTTTTGTGGGAAAGCGGCTAGGCCACACACGCATCATGGATTCCACAGAATAGTTTAAGTTTTCTCTTACAAAACGAAATGTGCCTGATTCATGTATTACTTGCCCAAGCAAGTGCGCTCCACGTTCTGGAGACAGGTCATAATGCTTTACAATACTCCGCGCCGTGTTGGGGCCAAATGCTCCATCTGGGCTACACCCACACTTTTCTTGCAGTAGCTTTAATGCATTACTCATTTCTATTTACCCTTCGTGTTCATCATTCCGCTGTGATCTCGGTTGATGTATTTCATATCGTTTTCGAGCAGCGCTATTCTTTGTTTGATTGAATTGATCTGACTGATGCTCATCATCATGCCCGACAGATCGTCCCAAATATCTTCAATCTCTGCAGCGTTTGATTTCACGTCTCGTTTTAGATTAACATTATCCTCAATTGCCATCCGAGAACCAAGTTGGCTAACGGTTTCTTCGAGGCTCGATATGGTTGACGCTTGCTGTGATACCCACCAAACGCCCCCGGCGAGCTGCACCCCCATTGCTGCAACAAGTGCTACTGGTAGTTTGAGATTTTCCATCACTTTTTCTTCTTATCCATAAAGCCTTCAGCAGCGCCTGCGCCAAAGTAAAAGCCAAGAATAACGATCATTGCCCAGCCAATCTGAAAATCTTCCAGAACCTTTTGCACTTTACCCGCATCCGCTACGCGGTCCATCAGCGTAAAGGCCAAAACCATAGCAAAGCAGACTAAGTACGTTGCCGTGAACGAAAACGCTATTATACGCTGCGCCAATTTAAATGGAGCATACGCGCTCATAATATCAACTTTAGCTTTGGTTTTTGCTGCAATCTCTTCTTCAGTTGACGTGTGAAAACTGTCGATCAGATCAATGCCAGACTTAATTACATCGCCTGATCCAAAAATTTTACCCAGTATCCCTGCCATCTTTTATGCTCCTTGCAGATTGCTCCGCTACTCGTTTATCTCTGGTTATTATAACAACCTTTCCTGATTTGTCATATACAACATATTTCCCGCTTTTATTCTGTTGTAACCTCAAAACAATAAACCGCTATTGTGCTGCTCGTAACCAAGACTTTTGCATCATCCGAAGCCGTCTGACACGCCTCACGTGTTTGAAATTGACCTAGCTCATAATGTTGGAGCGTTCCATTCGTGAACATAAACCAGACTAAAATCCACATCAATAGTTACCATTTCTTTCGTTGTAGAGATATAGAACAAATACTAGCGAAGCTATACCACCCAGCAAAAGAAGCCCAATGATGATTGCGTTGAGGCAATTATCTATAAACTCTTGCTTTTTATATACTAATTCTCTCTGTATTTTCCGCTGCTCGGCCTCCATCCTGAGAATTTCCTCCCAAGCACTGGGTCCATACGTCCAACTGATGTGATTTTTCAATTCCTCACGCATTTCCTTCGCTTTTTGCTTATGCGCCCAAAGTTCGAGAACGTCGGTTTCTGTGTTGCTAAAAAGCTTATATGCTGGAGGGTTCCGCGCTCTGTCTTCCATGTAGTCAATATCAGACATCGCCTTAGACCACTGGCCCACAGTTCCAGCCATGCCCGAAATATCACGGCCCACATCTATAGCTTTTTTGATCCCTTGATAGCTAGCACCCAAAGCTGCCATTACTGTCACAGGGTCCACTTCATCAACCCATCTTTGTTAGCACAGCCACCAGTAGCGCAATGATGGAACCTGTAGCGGCCAACATGATTGATTCCATTCGTTTGACACGACCAAACAAATCCTTGAACTGAATCTTTACTTCAGTTTTTATGGCGATGACTTCTTTTTCCAAGCCGTCAATCCTCTCATGTGCAGACGCTACAGTTCTTTTATCCATTATTCAGTATTCCTAGTTTACGACTTCAGCCTCTTCGACTTCTTCTGGGTTTTCCAGAGCGTCAGCCAATAGCTCAACGAATTTCTGACGGCCTACTGCAAGTTGATCTAAATTGAACTGAGCGTTGTCCATCTTGCGCCCTAGATCGTTAACGTGGTTTAGCAAAGCCTTTTGCTTATCATTCATGTCGTCGATTAGATATTCTTTATCGTTGACTGTGATTGGGGTCTTTTCATTTTTTCCCATAACAAGTCTCCTTTTGGTTAAGTTAAGTGTTTGCTGCGATTGCAGCGTTTGCGGCGGTCATGTCCTCTGTTGTCCAGTAGTCCTTTGCCACCATT
>DLZA01000077.1:490-6258 GCA_003447515.1 Paracoccaceae bacterium | reverse complement strand
CTGCGCGGCTTCGGCAGCATCCTTAATCATGGGAACCATGATCCCCTCAGCACCGGCATCGCAGATCCTTGCAATCACGTCATAGTCTTTTGATGGCGACCGGACGATGACCGGAACACCTGCCGCTTCAAAATATCGGACTGCCTGTTTCAGGGTTTCAAAACTGAACCCCGAATGTTCCATGTCAAAGAAGACATAGTCACACCGGGCCGATGCGAGGATGTGGCCAATGCCAGGCGTTAGGAATTCGCCTACATAGTGCCCAAATTTGGGATTTCGAGACCGTGTCATACCCGCCAAAGTGGCTTCCATAATTCTACTCATTTATTAAATTTTCCCTGTATCCGGTGTCCCAGATACCAAACCGCCCAGACGAATTCGTTTGTTCTCAAAAAACTGTTCTGAGGCCATATCAAATTGCTGGTAGTGTTTGGTTTTAAGATGCTCGGAGAACGCATTTTCATCACGATAAATTTCGTAAAGGATAAAATGTGCTTCACGATTGAAGGTTTCGACAACGTCAAACCTATAACACCCAGGTTCATTCTCCAGTGATATGGCAGCATTCCGTACCAACAACTCTTTAGCATCTGTTTTAGAGATATTTGGTTTTAGAGTGAACTCAACCAAGACCACATAGTATGGATTAGACGTCGCCATGTTGACTACCTTTCTGGAAAGACTCCATAATATCGCGAAGATGCTGATCCATTGCCAGCCAGGCTGTTTCAGGTTGATGCACGGCGATGGCGTTGTAAATTTCTTCATGGCTTTTATATGCGCTGGCCTCGACACCGGGCACGCGAAGTGAAACTTTGCGCTGCAGCGATAACCACTCGGCAATGGCACTATGGAGCGCGCTAAAGACTGTGTTACCTCCTGTATTGGCAATCGCTAAATGAAATTCGACATCTGTCCGTTCAAAGGCCTCGGCGTTGCCTAACGCTTCGCGGTTTGCTTTCAGAGCTGCTCCAATGCGTTCGATGTCTTCTGGTGTCGCAATCTCAGCAGCATTTCGTGCAATGGCTGCCTCAAAAAGGCGACGTGCGTCCTGAAAAGAACGTTCTCCGTCCTTCGAAGACATCAAAAAACGCGCTGAACCTGACAACTGCTCCAAAACATTCGTTGCAGTTGGTCGGGCAACAATTGGCCTCCCATTGCTGGCGATTTCGATAAACCCACCGCGTTGCAATAGTAGAAGTGCTTCACGAACGGCTGGCCGGCCAACATTGAACGCTTCCATCAAACTGCGTTCTGATGGTAAATTTGCGCCTTCTTCCAGCCCACCCGAAAGGATCTGATCTTCGATCTGTTCGGCCACATCCTCGTGGATTTTGCGCCGTTTGACGCTTTTGAAGTTCATGTTTCAGACTCACTTTTGGCCCTAAAAGTTTTAGTCGATACTGATAGACTAATCTCACGAAGGCGAACTCTCTGAGCATCGAGAAACATGGCTACCAAAATTATTAATCCTTGGATAACCTTCACCCAGAACACAGACACATGCATAAGATTCAGACCGCGGTCGATTGTTGAAAGTAACAAAACGCCACCAAGTGCGCCCAACATGGTCCCCCGGCCGCCTTGTAGGCTAACGCCCCCAATGACTGCACCCGCAAATACGGTAAAAATAAAACCTTCACCGAGATTGGATTGAATTGAGACCACCCTCCCTGCCAGCATCCAACCTGCCAGCGCTGCAAGCAGCCCGCTGATCATATAAACTTGTCGTATTCGGCGATTAGCATTAATTCCCAGCTGCTCCGCTGCCTTTCTATTGCCCCCAATCGCATATAGTTCGCGGCCAAATTTGTGGTTTTGGAGAATAAAGTGAACTACTAAAAACAGCAGTCCGGTGGCTACGACTGCGACAGTAATGTTTCCAACACCGGGAATAAAAAATGCCTTTTGGTGGCCCAGCCAATAGAAAACGTCGGCGCTTGGATTGTTGAAACCGTTCACTGGTGCGCCCTCAGAAAAGGCCAGCATGAATCCTCTAATTATCAACAGCACTGCCAAGGTAACGATGAAGTTGTGCATTCGGCCAAAAGTTATCAAACAGCCAACAGCATATCCGATGGCGGCACCGGTTAACAAAACAACTCCAATTGCAAAGAAAGGATTTAGGAAAATGCCGCCACCAAATGTTGGTGCAGCAGCGGGAACAATCAGCCAAAGACCTAGGAGGGCAGCAAGACCCATTGTAGATTCAGTGGACAAATCAAAGTTTCCGCTTATTAGAACAAAAGTTTGCCCCACAACAAGCACACCCAAGACAGCAGCAGCAGTCAAAATATTTGAAATATTTCGTTCAGTAAGAAAGTGCTCAGACTGGGTTGCGAAGAATGTGAACACGGCAATGAGGATAATCCATATAAGATTATCAATCAGGAAAGAAAGGTGCTTCTCAGAAAGCATTTGATTGTTCCATTCTTCTGCACTTGTTAGAAAGGTGTAGTGTTGTATGCGATCTAAACATTTATACTGCCTCAATGGCCCCCGTGATTAATCCGGTGACCTCCTCAGGACTTGATTGTCTAATCGGTTTATCTGCAATTTTCCTACCGCGACGCAGCACCACCACGCGGTCGCACACCTCAAAAACGTCTCCCATCCGATGACTGACCAAAATTACAGCGTGACCGGTATTTCGTAGTTGTGCAATCCTCGCTAAGACTTCGGCAACCTGGCGCACTGAAATCGCTGCAGTGGGTTCGTCAAGTAATACAAGTTTTGGGTCCGATAGCCGGGTCCTCGCTAGCGCGACTGCCTGCCGTTGGCCACCCGACATCCGCTCAACCAAATCTTTTGGCCGCGTTTCTGATTTCAATTCTTTGAACAAGTCGGCAGCACGTTCATTCATGGCTGTATGCTTAAGTCTGTGAAAAATTCCGAAACCAGATCGCAATTCTCGTCCTAAAAATACATTTGCTGCGGCCGTCAGATTATCGCACAAAGCTAAATCTTGGTAGACTATTTCAATTCCAAGTCTTCTTGCATCCAGGGGATTGGAAAAAACCGCTTGTTTTCCCTGAACCGAAATTTCCCCAGTGGAAGGTCGCAAGTTACCCGCAATGATCTTCATCAGCGTTGATTTGCCTGCACCGTTATCGCCCATTAAGCCGACTACCTCACCGGCTTTGATATTGAAGTCAACACCTTGCAAAGCGCTGATCGCCCCAAAGTGTTTGGTTATATTTTTCATGCTTAAATAGTTCATGATCTGCTGTAAGCTAATTTTGATAGCCTGTCGAATTCAATTGCTGACTTTCCAAACAATTCCTTGACTAAAATTTTAAAAATTCCAACCCGCGACATGTATTTTAGCATTTCTTTTTTAGGCCTTTGACGTGAGTGAAGACAACGAAGCTATCAGCAATTTTCCCGTGACCCCTGCCAACCTCGGCAATTTTCTGAGAGCGTGGCGTGATGCCACGCTCTCCTTGATTTACTTTTCCCCAATAGGGGGCAACTTTCTACTGATTTCCCCAAAGACCGGGAACATCAACGTTATCTTTGGTGATGGATGTGGTGCTCAAATAGAGCATCATCCCGACATCAGTCATTTTCAGCTGACCTGGAGACCAAAGCGCACCTTCCTGGACAACTTCTCCCGGCTCAATTGCCTCTCCGGCAAACTTCTTGGCCATGAAATCAGCGACCAATGTACCAAAATCCGGGATAGGCTGACCTGATGTCTGATCGGTAGCGCCGGCCCTAATTAAATCCAAATTATCACTACAGCCGTCAATCCCCCCAATGAATATATGGCCCTCTTCACCAGCGGGTGCGAATTGGTCTAGTTCCTTTAGTGTTTGCACAGTTCCGGCCGCATAAACGCAGTCAGAGTGCATGTAGATGCCGTCGACATTTTGCGCGGATGCAACGTCACGAACAATTTCAACACCTTTTGCTGCATCCCAATCGCCTGGCTTAATAATCAGCTCAATGTCTGGATGTTGGTTGATTACGTCATCAAAGCCGGCACCCCGCAATTGTGCTACATTTTGCGCGAGGTTGCCCGTGATTTCCAAGACGGTACCCTGAGGCGCCCCATTTTTCGCTGTTAGATGAGCAACCATTGCCTCGCCCGCCTGTTTTCCTCCGAGATAGTTGTCCGATAGAACGACCATATCGATTTTACAGCCCGAAGGCGCACGGTCGATGGTATAGAACGGAATACCCGCCTCTTTGGCAGCAGCAACCGCTACGCAAATGCCAGCACTATCGTCTGGAACAGCAACAATCGCAGCCACGTTTTGAGTTATGAAATCATTGATGTCGTTGATCTGCTTCTGTGCATCTCCGCCTGATGTAACGGAAATGACCTCCCACCCACGCTGTTCGGCACCTACAACAAATCCGCTTTGAATTTGAGCTTGGGCACCATCAAGAGAAGGTGCAGCGTATCCAACGACTATGTCTGCAGCCATTGCTGCACTTCCCAGCGCTACGCTGAGAAAGCATGTCGAAATAAATTGTTTTGAGCGCATTTTTTTCTCCATTTATGTCCACGGTGCTGACGAATCCCTAGTTGCACCCAACGCGACCACGAAAGCGTACTTGAAAAGGTCTGTCAACATGATATCATGATTTTATACATTGTCATACCAATTTGGAGAATTGATTGGCCCGTAAAAAAATAGTGAAAATCGGCATGATCGGTTGTGGGTTCTATGCGCAGAACCATTTACACGCTTGGAGGGAACTGCATACGCTAGGCACTGAGTTGGTTGCCGTGTGCGACCTTGATCCAGAAAAAGCGAAAACCGCTGGCGATAAGTTTGGTGTCACCTGGTACACTGACGTTAATCAAATGTTGAACTCAAGCGCGATTGATTTACTTGATATCGCAACTCAAATGGGCAGCCATCAAGCTCTGGCTGCAATGGCGGCAGAACGAAAAATTGCATCGATCCTGCAAAAGCCACTCGCTCCAACGCTTGCTGAATCCGTGGCAATAGTTGACTTGGCTAAAAGGAAAAAAGTGTGGTTAGCCGTTCACGAAAACTTCCGCTTTGGCACCGGAATTCGGCGGGTCAAAGAAATGATTGGATCTGGTGTGATTGGGAATCCAAATTGGGCACGCATATCCTTCCGAACAGGTTACGATATTTATGCAGGGCAACCTTACCTGGCGCGCGAAAAGCGATTAGCCATACTCGATTCCGGTATTCACGTACTGGACCTTGCGCGCTTTTTTCTGGGTGAAGTAGATCGTATTTCCTGTGAGACCCAGCAGCGAAAGGCAGGGATCGATGGTGAGGACACCGCGACTATGCTTTTACGCCACGCGTCCGGTACTGTGTCAGTGGTCGAAGCTACATATCAGGCTAAACGCGAACCGGATGTTTTTCCCGAGGTTATGCTGGAGATCGAAGGTGCAACCGGTTCGATCACACTCTCTCAAAACCAAACGATGTCGGTGACGTCAAGCGGTGTGACAGAAACCCATTCGGTCGGATCGCCTCTCCTATCCTGGACGAGCCATCCGTGGCATGTGTCTCAAGAAGCGGTTTTACAAGCAAATGCGCATTTCCTCGATGCGTTCAGAAACGGACGTGACGCAGACACTTCGGGTGCCGACAATTTAAAAACATTTGCTTTGGTCGAAGCCGCATATGAAGCCGCAGAAACGCACCACTCGGTAAAGCCAGTTTTTACATGAGCGGCTCGGAATTGGCGAACGCGGACGCAATTGCTCTGTTTGGAACCTCCCAGCCGGCACCCAAACAACGGAAACTCAAACGACGGTTACACTATCTTAG
>DLZA01000077.1:0-127 GCA_003447515.1 Paracoccaceae bacterium | reverse complement strand
CAGGGTAACCAAGGTAACCAACCATCTTGTAAGGGTGTCGGTTACCCGTGTTCAGAGATGACCCCGCACTATAAGTAATCCATTTAGCCACACCCTGCGTAATTGTTTGTTCAAAGCAAATACCTTG
>DLZA01000174.1 GCA_003447515.1 Paracoccaceae bacterium | reverse complement strand
GCATCCCAAACGGAAAGGGGTACGGACCGAATTACTTTGCCTAAGCCCTTGCGGAGAGGATGAGGCAGTAGTGCAAACCGGTCCCAAATCTTGGGGCCCCAGAAATACCTGTTATAACCGCCAAACAGCTCATCACCCCCGTCACCTGACAGCGCGACCGTCACATGTTGGCGGGCAGCACGGCACACCAGATGCGTGGGAATTTGCGAGGAATCCGCAAAGGGTTCATCATAAAGTTCTGGCAGATGGGGGATCACGTCACGCGCATCTTTGTCGGTGACGCGGACCTTGGTATGCGCTGTGCCCAGGTGACTTGCGACAGCGGCGGCATAGGTGGACTCGTCGAAAGTGGCCTCATCAAACCCGATCGTAAAGGTTTGCACGGGTCGCGCGCTTTGCGCCTGCATCAGCGCCGCGATGGCTGAGCTATCCACGCCACCGGACAGAAATGCCCCCAGAGGCACATCCGAGATCATCTGCCTTTGTACCGCCTTGCCAAGCACTTCGCCGAGTGCTGCAACAGCATCGTCATTGTCTTCGATTTGGTTCTGTGCCCCTGCCTCAATCTCTACGTTCAAGTCCCAATATCGGCGGATGCTGATGCTGCCATGATGCCCGCCAGGGCGGATTGGCTCTTCAGGTGGTGTGGAAGGTGGCGCACCAACGACCGTGAGGATAGCCCCAGGTTCCAGTTTGTAGAGGCCAGGGTGAATGCTCCGCGGGGCGGGTACATACATAAAGCGCAGATATTGCGCCAAAGCTTCGCGGCACACATCACGCGGGCAATCTGGATGCGCCCGCAGTGCCTTAAGTTCAGATCCGAACACCAGCGCATGCCCAGCCCACCCCCAGTAGAGCGGCTTTTCCCCCATCCTGTCCCGCGCCAGAGAGAGCTGTTTGTTTGAGCGGTCCCAAAGCGCCAGCGCAAACATGCCTTTCGCGCGCTGAAGCGTCTCATCAAGATCCCAATGCATAATACATGCAAGCAAAGTTTCAGTGTCTGAGTGTCCCTGCCAAGTCGTCGAGGCCCCAACCTTTTCCAGATCCCGTCGCATCTCAAGATGATTGTAGATTTCACCATTGAAGGCGATAACATACCGCCCACAGACAGAATGCATCGGTTGGGCTCCGGCCTCGGATAGGTCGAGAATAGACAGACGTCGGTGTCCCAGCGCCACTTCATCTTCTACCCAACATCCTTCGTCATCTGGCCCTCGATGACGGAGGCTGCGCATCATGCGCCGCACCACGGTCTCTCGATCGTCCAGCCTGTTAGAGTTGGCACACAGCAGTCCCACTATTCCGCACATCGGGAGTCCTCTGCGTGAAAGATGGATGCATAGATTCCTTGATATGCCTCTGTGCCGGCCCCTAACAAAATATGGCCTCAGCAGTAGCGCGGTATCGTTTTGGCAGTCCGGGGTCCTGCATAATTTTTTCCAGTTCATCGAGCGCGGGACGCATCTGCGCGGGGTCGTGTCCATTAAAAATTACGCCAACCCTATTGTGCCGGATCATGTTGGTGACATCTCTTACCCTTTCATTTGCAAAAACAGGAAGCCCGCATCCCAGAACCTTGGCCAGACGAGTTGGCGCAATACCCAATTTACTTAATCTGTAGCTAAAAAATATCACGGATGAGTCCTGACCACGCACCCGTGCGTCATCTCGCGGCACAATCTCAAAACGGACGCCGGGGTCGCGCATTGCCGCGATACGCATCCAGTTAGTCATCCAATCCAAAAGGAAACAGTCCAAGAGGACTGAGGTTATCGAACACAGAGACGCTATGTTCAGCACTGCATAGCAATAGTGCTAGGCGTTTTCCGAAAAAACCCGCCCCTCCAGTTAATAGGATGTTTTGCATGGGCTTGCTCCTATGTCTGTTCCAAAGCGGCCAAATAGCTATCAACCGACGCCTGAAGAGAAAAATGAATCAAACCTAGTGCATGTGATCGCTCACAAATTGCTATTTTTTGGCAAATTACATTGTCTCGTACCCAGGGCCAAACTTCAGAAAGGTCTTCGTTTAATGGAAACATCACTCCTGCCTCAATCAAGGGTTCAACAGGACCAACGCCCGCTGTTCCTATTATTGGCAGACCAGCCAACAGGTATTCTCCAAGCTTGATTGGTGAAACGAATTGCATCGAAAAGGCTCTCTGAAACAGCGCTAGCGCAAGATCGCATTGTATTAAGGCGGCTGGCATTTCTTCTGGACGCAATCGCGAAACTTGGATCCAGTGTCGTTCGGTGACGCCAGATCGATCAAGGGCGACGTCAAGATTAGTTTTGTCACTAGTGAAGATACAAAACACCAAGTTGGGTATATGTGCACGTAAGCCTCTGGCCACTGCTATCATTTGGTCGATGTAGTACTTTCCACCAAGCGAGCCCGCATAACAAAGTCGGAACTCGTTATCGGTCCGCTGTGGCCAGTCACGAAGGTAGGGTGTTGGGTCACGACCGTTACCGACAACATAAAATTTTGCTCTGTCAGCACCTGAACGACTAACCAATAATTTGATGGCGCTAGGTGTTCGAACCAGGACCTGATCAGCGACTCTGGCGGTGTGGGCCTCGACCGCCCGCAAGATCCGATAAGTCGCGCTTTTCGGAGAAAGACCTCCGAAATCCACACGCTCATCTACTGCAAAACCATCCGCATCAAAGACCAATTTCAATCCCCTGCGAGAGCCCATCGCCAGCACAGCTAATGCGGGCATCAGGCTCCTTGGCATTAACGTATCAATATCCCAATTTCTTATTGCATTCCAGATGTGACTGCGCCCCATAATTGCAGAAGCAAAAGAACCCGCACTCCCTGATTTTCGCCAAATAGGTGCGGATTTGTAGGGTATACCAGCAGCCTCACAGATTGCTTTAGTACGCAAAACAGCCTCTGTGTTAGCCCAAGTGAACTGCATGACATGAAAATGATGCCCATGCTCAGCAAGGCCCCTGAAGATGGGGAGAAACAGCCCTTCAAGATAACTTGTTTGTGGGCCATCCCAAGTGATGAATAGGATACGGGTCATGAATGTTTTCCTGATACAAGGTTGTGAAAGTTTGCCTCTGCGCCGTGGCAATGCGATATTGATGGGCGTTGTGTACGCATCCCCCTTATCAACGCCCAAACTGCAGTAAGTGACGGGATCTTTGAATTTACATTTAATAAATTCACATGAGATTCAGCCGCAATCAGTTCATCTGCGACAGCACTACCACTTGCGAATGCGCAAAACTGATGTTCAAAGCGTGGAGCGTGAGAGTTGAGCGCCAATATTTTCATGTGTGTTTCCACTCCACTAAAATCTAGTGCGGGAGTTATGTGAAAAACAGTATCAATTTTTGCTTGGTGGATCATTCACCCTCATACGAAAGCGGCCTTCGCAGCACTATCGCCCGCTTTGCATTAAGTAGGCTTCAAGATATTTGTGAGCAACTTTCTTATGGTCATGATGCTTTTCTGCAAATAAACGTGATTTTTCACCCAGTTCACGTATTGAACTTCTGTTTAGAAGAAGCTCCTCTAGTTGTCTTTCAAGATATTTAGGATCTGGAGTGATATTGATAACTGGACAATCTTGGTAGTGATTGTAAGATTTTGTTATATTTTCATTCCCAGAAAGAACGACTTTACCTTTTGCTAAACCTAAAGCCGCACTCATCCCATAGCTCATACCATTTGTCTGATCGACAATTATGTCCACGCTATTTGTTAGTTCGTCATACTCTTGATGTGGTAGCCCACCTGCTATGATAAATTCAGCTATATCATGAAATTTTGAGGAAAGTCGATCAAAGACGTCCTTTATCATTTTGGATCCCTTGAAATCATTCCTTGGGTTTAGCCTGTTTAGTGGATGAAAAATTCGTACCCTTCGATTTTGGGCCAGTTTCGACTGCGTGTGATTTAAAACGTCGATGGGAAATGGTATTACTTTATGCGGATTCCGGCCATCTCTTTTCATGCAGAATTCATACTCATAACAGACTGGTATTATGCCACGCGCTTGCTTGAGTAAATAATCTAAATCTGAATATTGGTGTTCGTTTTCATACCAATCATGTGGAGGATAGTATGGTAAGTCTCGAACATGCTTTCGATAGACTGCGTCTGATCCTGCTGCAATGTAAAATAGATCAGCGCCTGATTGCTGCATTTGGTCGACGAGAATACGGTTTAACGGTCGAAAAAAAGGAGTAGGTGAAATACATTGAATTGTGTCAAAATTGCTTAGCTGTCGTACCAGCCGTAGTTGGCAAATTGCTTTACTGATAGATCCACGAGCGAAGCCATTTAAATTTCCGAGCGCAATATCAGTTTCATACTGTTTCCATCCATCTCCAAATGTAGCGATTTTTGCTTCAACGCCAATCGCTGTGAGACCTTTTTTGAGTTCAGTGTGTACTCCACTCATTTCGTGTAGCAGAAGAACTTTCATTTAGTGCTTTCGTTATCTGGTTTCGTTTTTGTATGTACTATTGGCCACCAGCCAATGACTTCGTAGATGCGGGTGAGGCGCGCGGTGAGGCGTCCCCCGGGGCCCGTTTTAATCAGTATTTCCCGAAGGCCAAACAGGCCGGTTGCCAACGCCAGACCGATAGAGGTGATCGCTGCCAAAAGCGGTTCGGTCCGTGCCAAAGCTAGAAGCGCCAACGCCAGTGTGAAATGCAGTAGAAGCAACAACAGCGACTGGGGCTGCCAACGAAAACCCTGAAATTTGTGAACAATGGTATTCACAATTGCGAAATAAACAATATGTCCCGCAAAGAAGGCGATCGCTGTGACCTGTAACCCAAGAACGGGCAGCAAGATCCAGCTTGTCGCCAGAAATACGATGTTAAAGCTGAGTTCCATAACGAAGAACGTCTTGGATCGGGCTGCCGCAATAATCGAATACGCGAGCGGCCAACTAGTAAGCTTGACCAAATTGCCCACCGTCTGCCATTGCAGCAACTCCACTGCAGGGGTGAACTCTGCCGAATAAAGCAGCGTCACAGCCCAAGGTGCCAAACCGATAAGTAACAACAGCACTGGACCGCCAATTGCCAACCCAAGGTGGACTTGGTCGTTCATCAGCTGTGTCGCAGCAAAACGGTCATTGATGACTTCGGTCAGACGGGAATAGTAATCTGCCGCCATCGCTGCCAACAGGACGCTGACATAAGTCATTGTGATGCCCCATGCAGCGGCAAATTGTCCTGCAGCCTCTAGCCCCAGTTCATGTGTGATGAGGCTTCGTATCAAAAGCAGGGTCACCATTGTGGCAAGGCCGCCCAGCATGAACGCGATGCCCAACTTTGCCATAGGTTTCCAAACATCCCAGATCTCGGTGAAGCTGGGGTGCGCTGCCGTCGGTTTTGGTAGTCGTCGAGTATAACGCATGACGATCACGATTGTAACCAATGGCTGGAGCACAACGAACCAGATCAATCCTGGCTCTCCGTAGAGCCAGACAGCTGCTAGTCCAGCTATTGTGCCGACCAATGCGCTGATGATCGTGACGTGGCCAAGATCGCCGACTCGGCGCATGCCTTGCAAAGGGACCGTCTGTGCCGTGCCGAGCAAGGTCAACAATATTGTAAGGCCAATCAAACCTACCTCAGTTGCGTAACCCCGGTCTCCAAACAACCATTCGGATATTTGTGCGCGCAACAGCCACACTCCAAGCATGGCAAGAACGCCTTGTACCAGATGGGCAGCAAACAACACACGCCTGACAAGGCTGAGTTCTTGTTCTTCACCCTTGACGCTAGCAATCTGCCTCACGCCGCTGGACCCCATCCCTATGCCGGCGGCGACTACTACTACATCTTTCAAGCCATTGTAGATGCCCAACAGTCCAACGCCATTCGGCCCAAGCAAGAGTGCCAGCACTTTCATACGCAAAATGGAAATCAGGATATTGACGGCTTGCGCACTGCCGATAACCATCATGGATTTTATAAGACCGCGAGATGACAAATTAATTCACACTCTGAATAGAAGTCAAAACTTCGGCTGTAATCTTGATGGCACCCTTTTCATTTAAGTGGTCCGTATCACCCATATCGCTGTCATCGAATTTATCATCATCATAAAAGTTTAAGATTGTATGCTGACCGATATCCATATTGTATAGTTTTGAAAAAAGAGCTTTAGGTTTAGGAAGCTCGTTCTTGAAGTCTGATCTGACTGGAGGGATTACAATCCAAATGTGGTGCCCAAGTTGGTCAGCCAATTCTATCATCTTATTAAGCCAACACATTTGATCTGGCTCACGTTGGTTTTCCCTCAGGTGTGCTTTAGCTCGCACAACAACATCACCATCTGATTCCAAGAACTTTTTTTTGTCATATCCCCGATACCAATTTGGTATATTTGGTACAGCAAGATTTTTACATTTCTTGATAATTCGGCGTTCAATTCTTCTGCTTATATCCTGTGTGCACTGGTATGGGATATTGAAATAATGCGAGTAGGCAACATATCGATATTTTTCGCGAGTTTTTGTTAGATCAAGTCCCGTGGCAATTGGAACAAAGAATACAATAACGTTTCGCAATTTTGGCAATATATTAGTTGAATTTTTGTAAAGATGATACGTCGCGTGCAGGTCCGTACTTGTAAGACCAAGATTATAGCTTGGCCCATTAGTTTGGTCGAGAAAGTCATAATCTGCGCCAGAACCTCGCAAGGCGAGGTTTTCAATTTGATCGGCGCATTGAAGAATTCCCAATCTTTTTTTGTAAACGTATGTTAGGAATTTTTCGTCCTCAAACGTGTTAATTCTAAAATCTGGAAAAAATTTCATTATCAATTTTTTTGTGCTGCGCTTTAGGTGTTTTTTTACATTCTTAAAAATCATTTATAAACCTTATAACAACATCTGCTTCCTTCAATCCCAACTGCGGTCCGATCGGCAGGCTCAGTACCTCGGTGGCGAGTTGCCGCGCAAGTGGTAGCGCGTCAGCGGCTATGCCAAGCCCTGCATATGCATCCTGCATATGCGGCGCGATCGGGTAATGAATCAGGGTTCCAATGCCTGCCTTTGTCATACGGCCCTGCAGCGCGTCACGATCAGACGTCCGCACTACATAGAGGTGCCAAGCCGGCTCTGCCCATTCAGGTACGTGAGGCACTATGAGGCCGCATTCGGCCAATCCCACTGAATAGGCCGAGGCCACAGCACGGCGCCGCTCAGTCCACTTATCTAGAACCCCCAACTTCACCCGTAAGACCGCCGCTTGGATGGGATCGAGGCGTGAATTCACGCCAGCCTCTTCATTTACGTACTTCTGGCGTGAGCCATAGTTCCGCAAGAGCGCGACACGCTCCGCCAATGCTACGTCATTCGTCGTGATTGCCCCGGCATCACCGAGTGCCCCAAGGTTTTTGCCCGGATAGAAGCTCCAGCAAACAATATCGCCATGCGCACCGATGCGCTTGCCCTTGTAGCGTGCACCATGCGCCTGTGCAGCATCCTCAATCA
>DLZA01000224.1 GCA_003447515.1 Paracoccaceae bacterium | reverse complement strand
GGTTCATTGGCGCTAGCCTCGATCCTTGAACAGATTTTCGACCTGTACCGAAACCCTACAGAGAACCAACACTCAGCGGAGTTGACCGCACAGGCCAATAAGAAACTTCCCATCAGAGAGTTCTTCAGCCATTGGAAAACCATCGGTCGCTCGGCACTGATCGGATCTGGCGTAGGGATGTTGCCTGGGCTAGGCGTTACCCTTGCTGCATTTCTGAGTTACGGGGCCACACGCAAAGCTTCTAACGATCCGAACAGCTTTGGGAAAGGAAACCCTCAGGGAATCATCGCGACCGAGGCTGCCAACAGCGCGGTAGTTGGGGCTAACTTGATACCTACCATTGCACTTGGCGTGCCGGGCAACATCGCAGCTGCCCTTCTGATTGGTGCCTTCATCATTCACGGTATTGTCCCGGGCCCCTTCATGCTGACCATGCATGGCGACGTGATCTATGCCCTTTTTGCGTCGATGCTAATGGCGAATTTCATTCATCTTGCAATCGGACGTATCGGCATTCCGGTCTGGGCCATGGTGGCGCGCACCCCAAAAGGACTTGTGCTGCCGCCTGTAATTATCATGTGCATCGTGGGCGTTTATTTGCCCGGTCAATCCTTGTTTGATTTGGGCGTTATGTTTGTATTTGCAGGCCTCGGTTTGATCATGAAACGTACCGGGTTTCCAGTGGTCTGTTTGGTCATCGGGTTCTTGTTGGGGAGCATGCTAGAAACCTCTTTACGCCAATCAATGCTTCTTTATAAGTCCGACTTCTGGATCATTTTTGAGAGTCCAATTGCACTTGGGTTTCTGATTTTGACCTTGGTTGTACTTCTAAAGGCAGCGTTCAAGCTATGAGTATTCCAGTTCAGACTGCAGACGCAGAAGATTTTCTGGCCAGCAAAATGAGACATTACTCAGCGGCGGTAAATGTCACCAAAAGATCGGCTGCGCGTCTGGCCATCGCTTCGGCAATCAGCAATGGGTTTTTACCAGAGGGCTGCTTGATCCCGACGGAAAAACGCTTGACGATAATCCTCGGCATCTCCTTGGGGACGGTTCAGGCTGCTCTGCAACAGCTCCAACAAAGCGGCATCATTATTCGGCGCAGAGGAGACGGAAGCCGCGTTGCTTCCACTGAGGCCCTTGGCAGTGAGACGTGGCATTTCAGGCTTCTTTCAAAGGACACTGGTGCGGCGCTTCGCGTCTCTAGCGTTGACGTAGATGTTGAAGTTACCACCCGCAGGGGGCCATGGTCGAAATTTTTTACTGAGTACAGTGAATTTATCTTGATCCGGCGACGCCTGATTATGTCTAAAAGCGTTGCAATAGGGGCAGAAATGCTTTTGCCCGAGAAGTTGGTGCCCGGAATGAAAGACCTCCCTCCGGACGAACTCAAGATGGTAAATATTCGTTCTTTTATAGCCGAAAAACACGGCCTGTTGGTCTCAAAAGCAGAGCACCAGATTGAGACTGTTTTTATTGACGATTTGGACACAAAGAGAATGAAACTGGCACCTGGAAGTCTCTCTTTTCAAATAACGGCGAATGCATTTTTCCAAGATAATACGCCCGGCTATTGGCAAAGAATTATCGTCCCCTCTAGTGATTGTCGCGTCACGTTTTGATCATTTGGTCACTTTGGGTGGGATACAAACCGGCCATGACCTTGAAATTAGTTGACAGCATATCAAGGCGTAATCTGCGTTCTTCATAGATTAGTATCAGACTTAGCAACCAAAAGCGCTGCGTTCGCTCTTAAAACGGAAACTCCACCTCTTTAGCAAATCAATTTGGTTGCATTTGAGGGCCAAAAGGACCTAAGACGGCGTTGTTGAAAGTGCAGAAAAACGACACTTTGTCCTGCAAAGTAGCAATCGTTATTTGGCTCAACGAAGATCATCTTCAAGTGGCCAACAATAATCAAGAACATACCAGCCCCAAGCGGGGCAAGGTGGGCGTAAAATTTTGAGAGAGCTATCACCTACACAAAAAGGAAAGTCTATGTCTTGGATCAAAACTGTTCCATATAGCAACGCCACCGGCAAACTTAAGAAGCTCTATGACAGAGTTAAAGGGCCAGATAATAATATCGACAACATTATGATGCTACATTCACTGCGACCTCATTCGATGGAGGGACATATGGCGATCTACAAATATGTGTTGCACCATTCCGGCAATAAGATTCCAAAGTGGTTTCTGGAAGCTTTGGGAGTTTGGGTCAGCTCGCTAAACGAATGCAATTATTGTGTCGACCACCACTTTGCCGGGATGAAGCGCTTGTTAGGGGATACTCCGCGCGCAGATGCAATCCGCGTTGCGATCGAAACGCGAAACCTCGACGCAGCACCACTGGATGCGGCCCAAAAGCTTGCGATGGATTATGCACGAATTCTGACCCGCGACCCAGCTGGTCTGACCAAAGATCATACCATCGCCCTACGCAACGCAGGATACTCAGATGGCGAAATCCTCGAAATAAATCAAGTCAGCGCCTATTTCAGTTATGCCAATCGCACGGTTCTAGGATTAGGTTGCTCAACCAAAGGTGACATTCTGGGCCTTTCACCCAACAAGTCGGATGATCCAGATAATTGGAACCATACCTAAACAAGATTGGAGCGCTACTAGACGAATGCAAACTTATCTCAGTTTACCAATACCGGTAGCCTTCTAGACTGCGCATGCTTCACGACACCCAACGCCGCAATGAACGAAGAGACCCTTCACACGGCCGTAGAGCCGCTCGCTACGCA
>DLZA01000087.1:1639-9806 GCA_003447515.1 Paracoccaceae bacterium | reverse complement strand
CCAAGCCGTTATCCCCAATCTATGCTTGATATTCTTACTGACATTCATCCTCTTTTCCACGGTGCACCTTCAACGACTGAATACAAAAAGTTGCGCAAACGTATTATTCGTCAAACCCGCGAAGCAGTGGAACAATATGACATGATCGAAAGGGGCGCAAAATGGTTAGTTTGCTTATCGGGCGGCAAAGACAGCTACACCCTGCTCGCTGCCTTGATAGAACTGAAATGGCGCGGCTTGCTGCCTGTAGAAATTTTAGCCTGTAACCTCGATCAAGGGCAGCCAAATTTTCCTGGCAGCGTCTTACCAGAGTTTTTGGAAAAGATGGGCATCGCAAACCGCATCGAATATCAAGACACCTATTCGATAGTCAAAGATAAAGTCCCTGCTGGCCGCACATATTGTGCCATGTGTTCACGTCTTCGCCGAGGAAATCTATACCGTGTGGCGCGTGAAGAGGGCTGTTCGGCAATCGTGTTAGGTCATCACCGTGACGATATTCTTGAAACTTTCATAATGAACCTCTTTCACGGAGGGCGGCTGGCCACTATGCCTCCAAAACTTATTAACGAAGAGGGTGATCTGTTCGTTTATCGTCCACTTGCTTTTGTGGCTGAAGCCGATTGTGAGAAATTTTCGAAGGCGATGAACTATCCTATAATTCCTTGTGACCTTTGCGGCTCCCAAGATGGCTTGCAGCGTCAGCAAGTGAAACAAATTCTCGATGGCTGGGAAAAGAATAGTCCAGGCCGACGTCAGGTAATGTTTCGTTCTTTAATGAATGCGAGACCATCACACTTGCTTGACACCAACTTGTTTGATTTTTCTGGATTGGCACGAAAAGCGGATACGACTCGCAATTTGAAAAATCACGACATCGGATAAGCTTACGCTTCCCACATTTTGAAAAGAGACTATTACCTGCAACGTTGTTGGTTAATTTTACAGCAGATGCACATTTTGGTACCACGAAATTATGAAAATATCCCTCCGGCAATTACAGTATTTCCAAGCTTTATGCCAACACGGGCATTTTGGCCATGCAGCAGCGGCATCCAACGTGTCCCAACCTGCTCTTTCGGTAAAAATTCAAGAGCTAGAAACTTTACTTGGCAAATCATTGGTCAACCGCGATATGCGCCCGTTTTGCCCAACGCCGTTTGGATACGAAGTGCTAGCGTCGGCAAATCGCATTCTTGCCGACATCCAGAGCATAGAGGACAGTGCCCGTCAGCATCGCGGGGTTGAGGGGCCATTCCATCTTGGGATCATTCCAACCGTTGCGCCTTACCTTCTGCCGGTCGCGATCCGCTTGATACAAGCGAGCCTGCCCAAACTTGACTTGCAAATTCGCGAAGCAACGACAGATGTACTGCTTGATGAAATTAACCATGGGCAGCTTGACGCAGGAATCATCGCCACAGACGTAGCAGCATCAAGTTTGACACAAAGGCCCCTGTTCCAAGACCGTTTTTTGCTAGCTGTGCAAGCCAGCCAATCCAAAGCACTCGACCTGAAAGATGGTGAAATTGTATTCGAGGATATCGCACCTCTTAAATTCCTTCTTCTCGCTGAAGGCCATTGCTTGCGCGACAAAACCAAAAACTTTTGTAAATACGCCACACAAGAAACACTCAACCAAATTGGTGCTTCAAGCCTACACACACTTGCTGGCCTCGTGGCAGGAGGCTATGGCACAACCCTGCTGCCAGAGATTGCCTTTGCCGACACCGAAGGACGATCAGAGCTAGCGATTTTACAACTTGCCGATCCCTGCCCGGAACGCACCATTTCGTTGGTAATTAAATCACAAAATGAAGCTTCAATGGATATCGCGAAGCTCGAACGAATACTGATCGAAGCGGGCACACAGAAAATTAAAGAAACCCGCGCAAAACTTTCAGCACGGGGTTAACGCACCATTTCACGGCGATCCAACCTTTAAGCCTTGACCTTTCGTGCTCGTTTCTATTGATACTTTCCACGAAATTTCCAATACTTTTCAGGTGGATTATGGACGAGCAGAACAAGAACCTTATCCTCGCAACCGGGCTCAGCATGCTAGTGATTTTGGCGTGGTTCTACTTTTTCCCACCAGAAGAGCCTGTTCAGCCAACCCAAGACACTTCATCGCAAACGATCGATGGTGTGCCGACAGCGCAGTCTGCTGAAAGCACTGCCGCTGCTCCATCCCTCGATGGAAAGCCTGCTGACACACGTTCAGCAGCACTTAGCAAGACCAAACGGATTGAGATTAAAACTAGCCGTGTTGAAGGATCCCTTTCACTGCTTGGTGGTCGAATCGACGATCTGCGCCTGCTCGACTACAACGTGAAACTCAACGACCCATCCATAAAAGAAACGCTCTTATCTCCCGCTGGTGGGCCAAATGCTTATTACGCGACCTACGGCTGGGCACCAACGGACGCAGCTGATTTCAAATTTATGCCCTCAGCCACAACTCCATGGGAATTGGAGTCAGGAAACACACTGACCATAGCAACGCCCGTGACCCTTCGCTGGGATAATGGCCAAGGCATGGTGTTTCGCCGTATCATCAGCATCGACAAAAATTTTCTGTTTTCAATCACCCAGTCTGTTGAAAACAAAACTAGTAATGACATCCGCTTACAGCCCTATGGTATTGTTGCTCGCGTAGGCGAACCTGAAACTATCGGCTTTTATATTCTGCACGAAGGCGTAGTGCGCGCTTCTGACGGTGAAATCCAAGAAATCGACTATGATGACATGCCAGGCCAAGCGGCGGACCCATCAGAAGGCGGCAATGTGGACAAAATTAAGGTTGAGCAGAACGGTTGGATTGGATTTACCGATAAATACTGGATGACTGCGCTGATCCCTACACCAGGTACCGGGTTCACATCCGTGTCGAAATATACGGGTGCGACCGACACGTATCAAACGGACATGCGCATGCCAACCATGACAATCGGTGCTGGAACAAAGGTCGAGGCAAAATCAACTCTGTTTGCAGGAGCAAAAGAATGGGATGTAATCAAACGGTACCAAGACGAAATCGGCGTACAACAGTTCGTTGACTCCATTGACTGGGGATGGTTTTTCTTTCTAACCAAACCAATTTTTATAGTTTTACACTGGCTAAACCTGCATATTAATAACATGGGTTGGTCCATTATTGGCCTCACACTTATTATAAAAGCAATCCTCTTCCCTTTGGCGTATAAATCTTACGTTTCTATGGCGCGCATGAAAGAGCTCCAGCCAGAAATGGAAAAACTTAAGGAAAAGCACGGCGAAGACCGCCAAGCCATGCAGCAAGGAATGATGAAGCTCTATAAAGAGAAGAAGGTGAACCCCGCCGCTGGTTGTTTACCCATCCTTTTGCAAATCCCGATTTTCTTCTCACTTTATAAAGTCATATTTGTAACAATTGAACTGCGTCATGCGCCCTTTATATGGTGGTTAACCGACCTGTCTGCACCCGATCCAACATCTTTTCTTAATCTTTTTGGCTTGTTCCCTTGGGCAACTCCAGGACCAGAATCTTTCTTTACGATCTTCTCAATCGGTGTCTTCCCCATTTTGATGGGCGTCACTATGTGGATGCAACAAAAATTGAACCCGGCTCCAACAGACAAAACTCAAGCGCAAATCTTTGCTTGGATGCCGTGGGTATTCATGTTCATGCTGGGCACCTTTGCCTCTGGCCTCGTAGTTTACTGGGTGGCAAACAACACGATAACGTTCATCCAACAGTATACCATCATGCGCTCACAGGGCGTAAAACCAGATATTTTTGGCAACATCATGGGCAGTTTTAAACGGACAAAGGCAGTCGAAAAATGATTGCCATCTCAGAGTTGTATCGCCACCCTGTTAAAGCCCATGGCTGCGAAGCTCTGTCTGCGGTAACCTTGGCCCAAGGCAAAACTATGCCCTGGGATCGTACTTGGGCCGTTGCTCACGAAATGGCAAAATTTGATGATGCAAACCCCAATTGGGCGTCCTGTGTAAATTTTTCACGTGGAGCCAAAGCACCAGAACTGATGGCCATAAAGGTAACGATGCACGAGGCTGACAACACTATTACTTTCACACATCCATCGCTTGGCTCACTTACAATCAACCCTGATCTCGAGAGCGACGGTGCAAAACTTGTGGCATGGACCAAACCAATCATGCCTAGCGACCGCGCAGCATCTCATCGTATCGTCCGTGCTCCAAATCGCGGGATGACGGACACGCCGTTCCCTTCTATATCAATAAATTCCCATGATTCACTCGCTGCCGTCTCCAACGACGCGGGTGTCGAGTTATCGCCTTTACGCTGGCGCGGCAACATCTGGATTAAGGGCACGGCTCCTTGGGATGAATTTAACTGGATTGGCCATTATGCTCGCATAGGCTCAGCACTTCTCAGAATCGTTGAGCCCATCACCCGTTGCCCTGCCACCACTGCAAATCCCGAAACGGGCAAACGTGACGTAGACACGCTGAAAATTCTTTCTGAAACTTATGGGCACAAAGATTTTGGCGTTTACGCGGAAGTAGTAGAAAGCGGTAGGATAAAAGTTGGCGACACATTGGAGATCCTGTAGATGGATATGCAATTCACAATCGCCGAAGAGCCCGATCACGCCAAATCTGAAAAAGGCCGCCTCCTTTTTGCAGGCGGCACAAATTTTCTTAAGGGTGTTGTTAGCATGTCAGGCCTGCCACAGGCAGACCGCATCGAGGTTTGCTTCGCTGGCCGCTCCAATGTAGGAAAATCAAGCCTGATCAATGCCCTAACGGGACGTAAAGCCCTTGCACGCACATCCAATACCCCTGGGCGCACCCAAGAAATAAACTTCTTTAAAATGGGCGAAGAACACTACCTCGTCGATGTGCCCGGCTACGGCTTCGCAAACGCACCGCTACCCATAGTTGAAAAATGGCAGCTGCTGCTGAAATCCTACCTCTCAGGCCGCCCTTCCCTGCGCCGCGTATTTTTATTGATCGACGCCCGCCACGGACCAAAAAAGGTGGATATAGAGATCATGGACATGCTTTCAAGATCTGCTGTCACCTTCCAAGTAGTTATCACAAAATGCGATAAACTCAAAACAGGTGATCTCGCCAAGATTACACAGCGCACAATAGAATCCATCCGCAAATTTCCAGCCGCATATCCCGAATTAGTGCAAACCTCCTCAGCTAAAAGTGACGGCATTACCACACTCCGCTCAATTGTCGCAGGCATTGTTTAGCGCTACAATTTATTTAACATCTAAACATTCCTTCGTTTACAAACATTAGAAACATTACACGACTTCCAAAATAAATCATTTGCAAGCCAGCTGCTCCCATGAAAGCAGGTAAAAATGACACAAAACATTCTCATCATCGGCGCAGGCATAATTGGCAGTGCGCTAGCCTATCGCATCGGTCAATCTGGCTGCACAGTTTCGCTGCTCGATCCATCTGAAGTTGGGGGTGCCGCCAGCAGTGCATCATTCGGTTGGATTAATGCATCATACGAAAACCCAAAGCCATATTATTCCCTGCGCCGCTACGCGATGGACGCCTGGAACCGCATTACACCAGACCTGCCCAATCTGCCGTACAACATGAACGGAACACTTTATGCAGATTATTATGGTGTCTCACTTGACACTCTTCACGCCGAACACACGCCTTGGGGCTACCCATTCGAATGGGTCACACATGATCAAATTACCATCCTAGAGCCCAAGCTAACAAAAGTCCCAAAACATGCACTTTACTGCGAGATCGAGGCTCAAGTTATTCCAGACATGGCCGCTAAAGTTTTTCGCCAGCATGCGCAGAACACTACATTTATCAAAACTAGCGCAACAGGCCTTCTCACCAAAGGTGAAACCATCATAGGCGCAAACACAAACGATGGTCCAATTTATGCCGACATAACGATCCTTGCAGCAGGCACTCACTCCCAAGCTCTCGCAGCAACCGCCGAAATCCCTGTCCCACTCCACACGCCTGCTGGCCTTTTAATACATACAAAACCGACCACACCCCTAATCTCACACACTATCCTCACCGACGGCTTACACATGCAACAGCGCGCAGACGGCACAGTAACCGCCGGGGGCGATTTTGGTGGTGGGTCCATCAACGAGAACCCAAACTTAGGTTCCAATGAACTCTTTTCTCGTTTGCAAGAAGCATTAGACAGCAACGAACTGGAATTCAGTCATCATACCCTTGGCATCCGCCCGACACCCTCGGATGGTATGCCAATTGTGGGCAGCCCCAAAAATGGTCTGTATGTAACGGTCATGCATTCCGGTGCAACCCTTGCTCCTGGTATCGCTGAGCTTGTTGCAGCCGAAATTGAGACAGGTCACCGGGACGCGCTTCTCGACACATTCCACCCGGATCGCTTTATTTCCTGATGCCACCCAACCTTAAACCGTATGTCCAGTAGGACAAAACCAACGCAATGCCGCAGACCTATTTCATTGTGATCTGATCCGGCGGCTACCCTCTGGTAAAGCAATCGCTCTGTTCAAAAGATCCGTCCAGAGCTATCTGTTCCGTGCAGTCAGCCTCGGATGCTAACACCAAATATTACAAAAAATTTGCCTAACGGCCTACAATCCAATTTCATGCAATCATCCGCTACAAAAATGCAGTTCATATCTCAACCCCAGCCACTTGAAATCAAAACAGCCTGTTGAGGCGCTCACAATTAAACCGCCTTAGGTCAATGACAAGAAGAGAATTGCAACCAATATCTAAATAAAGTCGGATAGTGAAAAATTATTCGATACTTAAGTCTTTCCAAGATTTATCCTAAATCAAGCACCTTTGAAAGCTAACAAAGCCAATACAGAAAAATCTGCCACTACTCTATTTTCAATGTAAATGCGCAATACCTTAGCCAATGCTTCTTTGGCGTTTCGACAACAAGAACGAAACAATTGCACAAAGCACAAACATTGTTGATACAGGTGCCAGCCAGAAGGCACCCATTGTGGCATAAACAAGCCCGCCAACTGCCGAACCAACTGCCATCCCAACATAAATTGCAGATCCATTTAGCGCCAACATCAAGTTCGCCATCTCAGGGTACATCCCAATCAAACGCGATTGTTGCGGTGCGAACAGGATCATTGAAAATGCTGCCCACGCCCCCAGCCAACCAAGCGACAACCATGTCTCAGTAGGCATCACTTGCACGCACACAAACGCTGAGCCCGTGCAACTCAAGCTGAACAGAATTAAAGCATCTGCTCCTAGTCTATCAACCATGCGCATAGCAAAAATATTGCCGATTATTCCACCTACACCAAATGCCATCAACGCAAATGGCAACCATCCAGCCTGTATCGATAAAAAGTCCACCAAGTAGACCGCAATCACTGCATAAGTCGCCAATTGCCCAGCCATCTGAAATGCTGTGACCAAAATCGCAGGAGCTAAAATTGGATTTCTTACGATGTTTCCGATATCTACCAATCGCGCACGCTGTCCTCGTCTCGTCTCAGGCACTGCTATCCAAATCGCCACTGCAATTAACACCGCAATTCCTGCAATCGTAAATAGAGTAGCACGCCATCCAATAAATTCTGCACCGATAGCCGTCATCGGGACGCCCGATACCGTGGCCACCGTCATCCCTGCAAACACTTTTCCTAGCGCCGCACCCCGTGCCTTCACGTCCACAAGAGCTGCCCCCGCGGCAGATGCCATAGGTCCAACAATTGCCGCCCCAACAGCCAAGATCATCCGCCCCGTCACAGCTGTACCGTAGGCGGTCGCAATTCCAGTCAGCGCTGTCCCTGTTGCCATCAGCAACAGGCCAAATAAGATCAAACGCCGCCGATCCCAATTCCCTACCACCGTCTGTAACAACGGCGCGGCAAGGGCGTTAGTAATCGAAAATATCGCCACTAGATAGGCAATCTCACTTTCCGTTGCTGCAAGACTTTCTGCCATTGGCACCAATAACCCGATCACTGACAGGGATGACACCGCCAGTATAAAATAGCTACTCGACAAGGCGGTCAGCGCAATATTTGGATTTACAGTCTTTCCCATGCCATGATCTAAACCTCTGGCTGCAACGATACAACACCGTTACGCTAAGATCACATTTCGAAAGGACGACCGCATGCGGCTTACAACAAAAACAGCGCTCATTTTTGGTGGTGGCCAAACC
>DLZA01000087.1:0-1268 GCA_003447515.1 Paracoccaceae bacterium | reverse complement strand
ACATATGCTCGCGAAGGAGCAAACGTCATGGTCGCCGACCGCAACATCGAGGCCGCACAATTTGTCGTAGATGAAATCACAAAAGCTGGTGGCACAGCTAAAGCCATAGCCTGCGATGTTCTCATCGAATCTGATATCACTGCTGCAATTACAGCGACAACATCCGCATGGGGCAAACTTGATATCCTGCACAACAATGTCGGCCTCTCAATCGAAGCAGGCGACGCCCAAATTACCAGCATAGATGCAGACGCATTTGACCACATCATGCGATTAAATTTGCGCGCCATGGTGCTTGCCGCAAAGCACGCGTTGCCAATCATGCGCAAGCAGCGATACGGCGTAATACTGAACATCTCCTCTATCGCTGCCACAGAAACCTATCCTTGGGTGGGCTATAAAGCATCAAAAGCTGCCATCCTTGCACTGACCGAACAACAAGCCATCCAAAACGCAGAATACGGTATCCGCGCGGTAGCGATTCAACCAGGTATGATCGACACAGTCATGGCCGTTGATGCACGCGCCAAAGCATGGGGGCAAACTCGTGAAGAGGTCGCCAAGAACCGCGCATCAAAGGTCCCGATGGGCCGCCAAGGGACTGCCCAAGATGTAGCCAACGCTGCTCTCTTTCTTGTGTCAGATGAAGCCAGCTTCATTTCTGGTATCTCTTTGCGTGTGGATGGCGCGTCAGGGTGCCGCGTCGGTTGATCCTTATCTGCCAGTATGCGTATCTTTTTAATGCAGCTACAGCAACGATTTGACACAATTCTTGCAATTGCCAAGTCTGACCAATTCTCCTAATTTCTCTTTATAAAATGATTGGAGTACTCAGCTATGGCCATCGCAATTGTAGGCGCCGCACGCACACCCATGGGAGGGCTTGGCGGCGCATTATCTCATATCCCAGCCACCGAACTTGGCGGCGTCGCGATCAAGGCTGCTATGGATGGTGCAACAGTGACCCCGTCCGACATAGACGAACTCCTCATGGGTTGCGTCCTACCCGCAGGCCTTGGCCAAGCGCCCGCTCGTCAAGCCGGTTTCGCTGCGGGCCTCGGTATCGACGTACCTGCCACCACTATAAATAAAATGTGCGGTTCTGGCATGAAAACCGTAATGATGGCCCATGACCAGCTAACCCTTGGAAACACTGAAATCATAATTTCTGGCGGCATGGAGAGTATGTCGCTCTCACCATACATTCTCCCGAAAATGCGCTCAGGTGCACGCCTTGGCCACAGCGAAGTTAAGGATCATATGTTCCT
>DLZA01000148.1:10431-10571 GCA_003447515.1 Paracoccaceae bacterium | reverse complement strand
AAGTGGCCCGCTACGTCATCTCAGTTGGTCTCGCGAATCGATCCATTAGATTTTTGTGAAGTTGATAAAGTGGGGGAGTTCTATGTCGACTTTTTCTTTTACGCGGTCGACCAGTCGGTGCTGGCTTCAGTTCTGAAGCC
>DLZA01000148.1:0-10092 GCA_003447515.1 Paracoccaceae bacterium | reverse complement strand
GTGAGTATCACCTCGGACTACGTGTTATTGGCGTAAAATTTTGATGTACCTGATGAGAGATTTTCGTTCTAAAAAGGGATAGGCGTGACACTCCTTAAAGCGTCTCATCTGTGAGACGATCATCGCATTAATGTATTTAAAATTGAAGGGGTGGAGTAGGTCGTTGCAATTCGGTAGTTGGAACACCTACGTATGGGCAGCTTGGATTGCGGCTCGCAAGTCATCAGGTATCAGTTCGGCTGCGCGCGTTTGAAGGTTCATTAGTACGAGGGTGAATGTGGAGTTGAACACTTCGATCTCATTTCGAAAGAAGTGGTGACAGACGGTACAAGATTTTCTACCGATTGTTACCAATTCTGAGCGGACATTGACGTGTTCCCGAGCAGTTAATTCTCCCAGAAAATTAGAGTTTGCATTGGCAACGACAAAGGCTAATTTGCGCCCGTTGTGGATGTCGTCAGGCGTGAGCGACCATGCGGATTGCAGCGTGAAGCCGGCGTCTGAACAGCCGTCAAAATAGCGGGCCACGTTCATGTGTCCGAGGGGATCGCAATCGGACGGGCGCACTGTGAAGTCGTGGGTTGGGATGCATTTGGTCATTAATCTCTATCCGTGAAGGGCTGCTACAGTCTTTAGTTTCGAGAAACCGTAAAGTGCCTCAAATCCTTTTTCGCGGCCATGGCCGGATTTACCTATACCGCCAAAAGGAAGCTCCACGCCGCCGCCTGCGCCGTAGTTATTAATGAACACCTGGCCAGTTTCCAGTGCCTTGGCAAGGCGCAACTGACGTGCGCCGTTCTGAGACCAGATGGAGGCGACAAGGCCGTAGTCGGTGCCGTTGGCGATTGTGATAGCTTCGTCTTCCGTGTCGAAGGGGATGATAGTTTGGACCGGGCCAAAAATTTCAGTTTGAGCAAGTGGATGATTGGGTTCGACGCCTTCGAATAAAATTGGTGCAACATAGTTTCCGTTTGCTGGTGCATCTACGATAATTTCACCTTGGGCGGCAATATTAAGGTCTGTACCTTGGGCGAGAAGTCCGGTTACGAGGTCTTTTTGGCTAGCGGAAATGAGTGGACCGACATTGAGGTCAGCAATGGCAGGGCCGACTCGCAATTTACGATATCTTACAGCCATTTTGTCCATTACTTCATTGTATATTCCGCGCTGAACAAGGATTCGAGACGCCGCGGAACATGTTTGTCCAGCATTTTGGATTCCTGCGTTTACGAGGAACGGAAGGGCTGCTTCTATGTTTGCATCATCGAATACGAGTTGCGGGGATTTACCCCCAAGTTCGAGTGTGACCGGGAGGACATTTTGCGCGGCAGCGGCTTGGATCAATTGACCTGTGCTGACCGAGCCCGTGAAAGACATGTGGTGGATGCCTTTGTGCGCGGAGAGGGCTGCTCCTGCTTCTGCGCCGAGGCCGGGAACAACGTTAAGTACGCCTGGTGGAAGGCCGGCTTCGCGGGCTATGTCTGCGAAGGCGAGAGCAGTTAGGCAAGCTTCTTCGGCAGGCTTAAGGACGCAGGTGTTTCCCATTGTTAGCGAGCCGCCGACGGAGCGACCAATGATTTGCATCGGATAGTTCCATGGCACGATGTGGCCGGTGACACCGTGGGGTTCACGCAGAGTGTAAACCGTATAGCCATCAAGGTAAGGTATTGTTTCACCATGAATTTTATCGGCTGCACCAGCGTAAAACTCCATATATCGTGCCATAGCAATGGCGTCTGCGCGGGCTTGGGTCAGGGGCTTGCCGACATCCGTTGCCTCCAGGAGCGCAAGCTCGTCAACGCGAGAAAGGACTAGTTCCCCAATGCGAGCAAGAATTCGGCCGCGCTCAAACGCAGGAGTGCGCGCCCATTCGCCATGTCGCGCGGACTCGGCTGCGGCGACAGCAGCATCAATATCGGCAGCTATCCCACGAGCAATTGTGCCGATCTCCTCGCCTGTGGATGGATCAGTGAGGGCAAGTTGTTCACCGCTAATGGGCCCCACCCAAGCGCCGTTGATAAAACATTTTGTGGTGTCGAACCAGAGGGCATCAAGTTTTGTCATATCATGGTCCTTACATTTGCAGGAAGTTGTGGCGCGGCGTAGATTAAGTTTTTTGTATAGGCGTGGGTCGGTGTGTCAAACACTTGGTCAGTCTGACCTTGCTCCACAATTTTCCCCGCTTTCATCACTAAGACACGGTCAGTAATTGAGCGCACAACAGACAAGTCGTGGGAGATAAATAAGTATGTTAAGCCGTGAACGCTGGAAAGTTCCGCCAACAAATCGAGAATTTGAGCGCGGATAGAAACGTCAAGGGCGGAGACTGCTTCATCTAAGATAATAAGTTCAGGTTTAATTATTAACGCGCGGGCGATTGCAATTCGTTGGCGTTGACCGCCCGAAAATTCATGGGGATATTTGTCTGCGTCTTCGGGGCGCAAGCCGACTGAGGTAAGTGCTTCGACGACGCGATCTCTGCTATCAACGGGAGTTGTGTCGAGCAGGTGTAGAGGTTCAGAGACGAGGCGAGACACGCGGTGGCGAGGATTGAAGCTGCCGTAAGGGTCCTGGAATACCACCTGCATTTTGCGACGCACTGCGCGGTTGGATTTCTTGTCAGTGAACACAGGTTCGCCAGAGAGTAGGATCTCACCCCGTTGAATTTGTTCTAAGCCAAGAATCGCGCGGGTGAGAGTGGATTTTCCGCAACCACTTTCTCCTACAAGGCCAAGGCTTTCGCCCTTGTGGATAGTGAAAGAGACGTCGGCAATTGCTCGAAATGTACCTCGTTTTGCAAACAGCGCTTGGCGCGGTAGCGTATAATCACGGGTGACGTTCTGTACTTTTAAAAGTGGAGTTTCTGTATTTGGAGGGTTGCGGTCTGGAACGTGTGCAGAGGCTGCTAGCAGGGCTTTGGAATAGGAATGCTGCATAGTTTGGAATAGTGTTTTCACGGGGCCATGTTCCACGATGCGCCCGCGCTGCATGATGTGGATGTGATCGGCCATGCCGTTGACCACGGCAAGGTCATGGCTGATCATCATCAGACCCATACCGTCTTCACGTACAAGACGAGTGAGGAGGAGCAAGATTTCCGCTTGTGTTGTCACATCAAGCGCAGTTGTGGGCTCATCCGCTATTAACAGTTTTGGCCTAAGGGCAATGGCCATGGCAATGACCACACGTTGGCGCTGGCCGCCTGACATTTCATGCGGCAAACGGGACAGTGGGAACTGATTGTTTGGAAGTTCAACACGCTTAAGTGCCTCAGTGGCGCGTTCCATGGCGTCCGCCTTTGACGTTCCAGGTTCGTGAATTAGAATTGTCTCAGCTACTTGCTTGCCTATGGTTTGGACAGGGTTGAGCGCGGTCGTGGGCTCTTGGAATACCATAGAAATGTCGTTACCGCGCAGAGCGCACATTGTTTTCTCAGAAGCCGCAAGGATGTTTGTTCCATCGAGGGTGATTTCCCCTCTTGTGTGCGATCCAGTTGGCAAAAGTTGCGTTGCGCAATAGGCAGTCATGGATTTTCCTGAGCCGCTCTCGCCGATTACTCCAACAATTTGACTAGCCTCAACGGACAGTGAAAGGCCGTGCAGGATTTTGGTGCCATGGATTGACAGATGAAGGTCTTTGATACTCAACAGGGTCATGATTTGTCCCGACGAATGCGTGGATCAAAGATGTCGCGCAGGCCGTCGCCCATGAGGTTCAAACCCAGCACAGTAAAGACAATCGCTAACCCCGGGAACAGTGCCATGTGCGGCGCGAAGGAGATCATGGTTTGGCTCTCTGCAAGCATGCGACCCCATGATGGAATTGGAGGTTGTGCACCAAGGCCCACATAGGAAAGGCCTGCTTCGGCCAAGATGCCAAGTGAAAATTGTATAGTGCCTTGCACGATCAGTAAGTTAGCGACGTTTGGGAGTATGTGTTCAAAAGAAATACGCGCTGGTCCCTTGCCTGCAACGCGGGCGGATAGGATATAATCTCGTTGCCAGAGAGAGAGAGCGGCACCGCGAGTGAGGCGTGCGAAGACGGGGATGTTGAAGATGCCAATGGCGATAATGGCGTTGAGAGCTGAAGGGCCAAAAATTGCTGTGATCAGGATGGCAATTACAAGGCTTGGAAACGCAAAAATGAGGTCGTTAGAGCGCATAATTAGCTCGTCTAGCAAGTAGCCTTTATTGGCGGCAGCTGCTAGGCCGAGAGGTACTCCCAACGCCATACCGATGGTTACGGCCACAAGCGCTACTGCAATAGAGGTCCGCGCACCAACCATGATCATCGATAGAATATCTCGTCCAAAATGATCGGTGCCGAGTGGATAGCCGTTTGAGAAGGGCTTCTTGAGTTTATTTGGGATGTCGACGCCCGTCACGTCGTAGGGAGTGTAAACGAATGAGACGAGAGCGAGGGTCACGAAGATAGCTGTCAGGGCTGCGCCGATGACGATATTTCGATTGTTCAACAGTACCATCACCCACCTCTCAACCTTGGGTCCACAATCGCGTAAGCGATGTCTACGGCAAAATTGACGAGTATTACGGCAAATACCAACAGCATGACAACGCTCTCGACAACTATTAGATCGCGTTGGGTAATGGCTTGGAACACGAGACGGCCAAGGCCGGGTAAGAAAAAGACATTTTCGATGATGATGGCACCAGCCATGAGGAAGCTAAATTGCAAACCGATGATGGTGAGGACCGGGATAAGGGCGTTGCGCAGGGCGTGGCGGTAGAGAGTTTGGCCACGCGTTAGGCCCTTTGCGCGAGCGGTTCGGATGTAGTCTTCTGATAATATATCGAGCAGAGAGGAGCGCATAATGCGGGCAAGGATGCTAGCTTGGGGCAGAGCGAGTGCAATGGCGGGTAGTGTCAAGGATTTGATAGCGAGAAGAGGGTTCTCCCATCCTGGAAATCCGCCTGCTGAGAACCATTGTAGATTGATCGCAAACAAAAGCACCATGAGCATGGCAAACCAGAAATTAGGAATGGCGACGCCGAGCTGGGTAAAGCCCATGATGAGCACATCGGTAAAGGAACCCCGATGGGTGGCCGCAAGGATGCCTGCAGGAAAAGCGATGAGAGTTGAAAGGAACAGCGCGTAAATCGCGAGGGGCAAGCTGATCCAGAGGCGGTCTCTGATCATATCAGAAACTGGTGTTCGATAGGTGTAGCTAGTTCCAAAATCCCCGTGTAAAAGGCTGCTGACCCAATTCCAATAGCGCTGATATGAAGGCACATTCAGACCAAGTTGGTCGCGCAGCGCTGCGATTGTATCCTCGGACGCGTTCAAGCCCAGCATGTAAGATGCAGGGTCTCCGGGCACAATTTCCACAGTCAGAAAAATTACGATACTGGCAGCTATCAACGACAGGACTAGAGATTGGAGGCGTGAAAGCGTGTAGCGAAGCATGGGGGGACGTTAGCGTTAGAGCGACACTGGCGCAACCACGTGAAGGCTAAATTGGAATAACATAAGTCAACATACCGCACTGTGGTAAAAGCTGTTGCCCTTGACGGATTCCAGTTTAACCTCGGGTACATTGAAAGGATAAAAAATGGCAATTTTTGAATTACGGATTTATGAAGTTTTGGATGGTAAAATGGATGATTGGGTTGCGTACATGGAGCAGGTGATTATCCCTTATCAGACTGATATGGGGATGAGGATCACCAAGCGATACCGCAGTTCAGATGGGGATCAGACTTATGTCTGGATGCGAGAATATGATAGCATGACAGAGTATAAAAAGTTGACAAGAGCGGTTTATGGATCGGAAAGATGGAAAGTGGAAATGGGGCCGATGGCGCGGAGCCTGATTAATGTAGATACGATGCGGGTAGAAACTTTAGTGGAGATTTGAAAAGATCGAATCATTCGTTTTTCAGTATTTAATTGGCTTAGTAATAAAAATTACGGCCATAGTGGCTGATGATAGTCACATAATTGACCTGAAGTTTGGCTCAAGTCCGCTGACGTACTGATAAATATTTCGTGAGTGGATATTGCGGCCTTAGAACTTTGAAATCTACACATGTTACTCGCCACAAAACGCACGTATTGCCTACTATATCAAAAGTTATTCCAGCCTTGTTCGGTTAACTGCGGGCGCATATCAATGAAATAAATAGCGTGTCAATCCAGATGGCACTGTTGCTTTGGAGCCAAATCCTACGCAACGAGCCCCAGCGCATTGGCTGAGGCTCGTTTGTATCGTATTATTTTGTTAGACGGTTATTATTCTGCCCAGCTGACACCTGTCAAATCTGTGGCCTGAGTTGGAGCATCTTTCCACAATCCTTGCAGGTTTGCTTTGGCCACTGTTGGGGTTGCCAGCTGGAAAAGGTAGCCGTTAACATAATCTGAAGAAATAGTGGTCTGCGCTTTTGCGATCATTTTAGATCGTTTATCGGGGTTTGCTTCAGCGTTGAGAGCTGTGATCAGAGCTTGGAAGTCCTTGTTGTCATATTGGAAATAATAATCAGGGCGGGCGTAAATGCCAATGTCAAAGGGCTCAGTATGTGATACGATTGTCAGTCCAAAGTCCTTGCCGCGGAAAACTTGTTCGAGCCATTGAGCCCACTCCAAGTTAGAGACTTCGGTTTCAATTCCGACTTTGCGCAACTGAGCAGCGATGATTTCGCCACCGCGGCGTGCGTATGAAGGTGGTGGCAGTTTCAGAGTAGTTTTGAATCCATCTGGGAAGCCTGCTTCTATCAGTAATTTCTTCGCCAATTCAGGATCATAAGACGAGTTTGCAGTCAGGTCTACGTAGTCTGGGTTGTGAGGTGCGAAGTGTGTGCCAATGGGGGTGCCGAGGCCGAACATTGCTCCGTCGATGATGGCCTGACGGTCGATCGCGTGGGCAAGTGCTTTGCGCACCATGATATTGTCAAAGGGCGGCATTTTATTGTTAGTAGATAGGATTGTTTCGCCTTCGGTGTTTCCGACGATTACTTGGAAACGCGGGTCCGCTTCGAATTGGGGTAAGTTTTCGGGAGCGGGGTAACCTGCGAATGCATCAATGTCCTCTGCCATTATAGCCGCGAAAGCGGCCGTGGGGTCAGATATGAATTTGAAAGTGGCTTTTGATAAAGTTGCGGGCGTGCCCCAATAATTTTCATTACGAGACAAATCAATTTTGTCACCTTGTGTCCAACTGTCGAACTTGAATGCGCCTGTGCCAATCGGAGTTTGCTTAATGTTTTCGATGCTTTCGGGCGCGACGATAACTGCGTCCCCCCACGCAAGGTTAAACAGCATGGAACCGTTTGGTTTGGAAAGGGTAAGTTTGACGGTGGCCTTGTCTAAGGCTTCGACATCTGCGATGCCTGCGTAGAGCGCTTTCTGTGCGTTCGTGGACTCTTCTCCTTGCGTACGGTTAAGAGAGAACACTACGTCTTCGGCTGTCATATCTGAACCGTCATGGAATTTCACCCCTGTACGGAGTTTGAAAGTGTAGGTAAGGCCATCGTTTGAAATAATCCAGCTTTCTGCGAGGCCGGGATTTACCGATCCATCTGGACCGAAGCGGGTAAGGCCTTCAAACACGTTAGAGTAAAGGACGCTGTCAATAGCACCAGCGGCTGCAGATGTTGGGTCAAGGTGCGGTGGCTCCAATTGTATTGCGATAGTGAGATCGTCTTTGGCAACTGCAGTAGTTGCCATAAGAACCGCGGCTGCTGTGAACGTGGTTTTAAAGAATGTCATTAGTAAACTCCCGGTTTGATGTGAGCAGATATATTTATTGGACTGTCCCAGTATTTTCCGCAGCAATCAAGGGTAGAGATTCTCTAAAGAATTGGGTGAGAAATCATTAGATAATTGTCTACATACCGCTTAGATCGCTGTGATGGGAATTTAAATGAGCACTAAAGCTAAGCAATCTAAGCTGACGCAGATGAATATTTGCGCCTGCAAAGTTGATGAACCGCTGTTCAGTCCGTTCGTATTGACTAAGCTGATGGTGAAGCTGGCCGACGCGTATTATAAATTTCAAAGTACGGGATCCTGAACGTGTGTAGCTGCATGATTTTGGGAGCTTGCTGGTTTTAAGCAAAAAATAATTCCGCACGGGTAAGTGATTGCGTAGTTTCTGCATGTAGAAATGATGGTTGTGGAAACGCGGACCGAGCCAGTTTAAAGAACGAAGAAATTAGAGCTTGCCCGACAGAACTTGGCTACTTGTGGAAATTGTCACGGATGAGGGGAGGTTGAAAGGTCACGTGGAAGCGGTTGGAGGAATCAAGTTACGTCGCGGTACTTTTCCACAGTTTGCGTTACCTACTTATGGATCCTATGACCTTGTAATGAGAACTTTTTTGCAGAGAGACCAATGAAACAGACGCACTTGAAAACTGACTATCTGGTTGTCGGAAGCGGAGCTATGGGCATGGCGTTCGCTGATGTTTTAGTCAGCGAAAGTGACGCTGATATTATTATTGTTGATAGTTGTGCAAGACCGGGTGGGCATTGGAACAATGCTTACTCATTTGTGACTCTGCATCAGCCGAGTGCATTTTATGGCGTCAGTTCGCGTGAGTTGTCCAACGGTAAATTTGATCAGTTTGGTTTGAATAAAGGGCTGGGATCGCTTGCTACTGGGGCTGAAATAATCGCCTATTTCGATGCAGTGATGAAAGAACAATTTTTGCCAAGCAAGCGCGTGCGGTACTTTCCTATGTGCACCTATCTTGGAGATGGTGTGTTCAAAAACTCTCTAACTGGTGAAGTATTTGAGGTTATGGCGGGCAAGACTGTGGATGCGACGTACCTAAAAACTTCAGTGCCCTCAACGCATACACCGAACTTTGACATTGCAGAAGATGTTTCATTTATGTCCTTGAACGACTTGCCCAAGATTAATCGAAGGCCCGAGGGCTATGTCATTATTGGCGGTGGTAAAACTGGCATTGATGCAGTTTTATGGTTACTTGGCATTGGGGTTGATCCTGATGCGATCCATTGGATAATGCCGCGTGATGGCTGGATGTTGGATCGCAAGAACACGCAAGCGGACATTTCATTTTTTAACGATACGCTTGGTGCGCAGGCCTTGCAATTTGAGGCGATTGCGTCTGCACATAGTGTGGACGATTTGTTTGATCGGTTGGAGGCGTCTGGCGTTTTGCTGCGCCTAGATACAAAAGTAAAACCTAAGATGTTTCATGGTGCAACTGTAAGCCAAGCAGAGTTGGTTAAGATGCGGCTTGTCAAAAATGTGGTGCGCATGGGACGTGTAAAAAGCATTGGGCTAAATGAGATAGGGTTGGATGGGGGAGCGATCCCAACAGGACCGGGTTTAGTGCATGTCGACTGCTCAGCGAGTGCGATTACAAATCTTGAACCAACTGCGATTTTCCAAGGTGACATGATTATTCCTCAAACAGTGCGGTCTTATCAGCCTGTATTCTCTGCTGCCTTAATTGCGCACATCGAATTGGTCAAAAAGACTGAAAGAGAGAAGAATGCGCTCTGTTCTGTGGTGCCGTTGCCAAACCATGATACCGACTGGATTCGTCTGATGATTCCGTTCATGATGAACCAATACAACTGGTCTCGTGACAACGATATTCGCGATTGGTTGACGCAAAATCGACTAGATGGATTTAGTGGTATGGTGCGTGGTGTGTCCCCTGATGACATCGAAAAACAGGTGATCTTGGATCGGATGAAGGCGGCCTCTTTGCCTGCAATGGCAAAGCTAACGCAATTGGTTGGGCAGATTTAGGCGCTGGGTTTCTTAAAATAAGTCTTAAATCTATCAATTAGATTCTGCGAGCCGTGCTGTTTCCCAAAATTTTGAGTAAAATTGTTTCTATTTAAGTAAAAGATCGCAGAGGGAGTGTCCCATGACTTTGGCGCTGTCAATCATGGCTGAAACTTCCACGTATTCATCGGGTTGATGGGCGAGTTCAAGGATGCCTGGACCGTAAGCGATGCAATTTTTAAGATGGCCGATGCGGTCAATGTGTTTTTGATCATAACTGCCTGGCGACACCACAAATTCTGCAGGCTTGCCGAGCGTCTTTTTAATCGCAGCGGCGATAGAGGTCACGACTGGTGCATCTTTAGCTGTCA
>DLZA01000157.1 GCA_003447515.1 Paracoccaceae bacterium | reverse complement strand
AAAGGCCAGCCTACCGCGGACAGTATGGCTCGAGCCATGGATATGGTGGAGCTGGTGGGGCTTCACGGTCGCGAGAATTATTTCCCTCGGCAATTGTCTGGTGGCCAGCAGCAACGGGTGGGCATCGCTCGTTCGCTTGCGGTAGAGCCAGATATTTGGTTTTTGGACGAGCCGTTTTCTGCATTGGATCCACTGATCCGTAAAGAAATGCAGGACGAATTTTTACGGCTTCAGGGGGTATTGAATAAGACGATCCTTTTTGTAACCCATGATTTTTCTGAAGCGCTAAGACTGGCAGATCGCATTGCAATAATGAAAGACGGTGTGATTGAACAATTGGACAAACCGGCCAACATCATTTTAAATCCCGCCACGGAATATGTTCGTAAGTTTACTGAGGAAGTGCCGCGCGAAAAAGTTCTGACCATCGGCTCTATTATGGAGCCATCGGTTGATGCTTCGCAGCTGTCGGAATTGCGAGTTGCGCAGGATGCCATCATCCAAACGGTGGCAGAGGCGATTTTGACCGAACCAAAAAAGGTTGCGGTCGTGGACGGGCAGGGTGCTGTGGTAGGCTCCATACATGCGTCGAAGATTATTAGTATGCTGTTTGGCGCCTCCCCTGTCGCTGAAGGTGCGGCTTAGGGTGGGGTCCATGTACTATTTGATCCAACGCAGCAAGCTGGCCCAGTTTATCCTCCTCCTGGTAGTGTTTTTAACCCTGTGCTTTGCCATCGAACCGTCAGAGACGAATGTTCTTTGGCGTTTCCCTGCTTTGTTTGCTGGTTTGCCTGGGGCTATTAATGGATTTGCAGAAAACCTCATGTATGAGTGGTTTCTAGTCGAGGTGTATGATCCTGATCTCGAAGAATATGAGACCTCTGCATTGGTCCGTGAACTGACGCGCGGCTTCTCGCGTTCGATATTGTTTTGTATCGAGTTGATCCGCGATATCCTTTTGGGCGGGGTCAAGACCATAGTGGCGTTTACCAGCTGGGACTTTGTCGATGAGCATGAATGGGCTGTTTGGCCTGCGTTGCCCTGGACGGTCGTCTCCGGTGCGTCAATAGTAATGGGCTATGCACTACGCGGTACTGGGCTAGCGCTTTTGACAGGTCTTGCGACATCGTATATCGCAATTTTTGGCCAGTGGGAACCTGCAATGGAGACCCTCTCCTTTGTGCTGATCGCTGCGCCGGTGTCTTGCCTTTTGGGGATGGGGCTGGGAACTGCGGCTTACAAGAGCGTAACAACGGAAACCATTCTTAAACCATTATTGAATGTGGCCCAAACCATGCCGCATTTTTCATATCTCATTCCGGTGATGGTGTTTTTTGGCGTAGGCGACCATGCTGGCGCCATTGCTACCATCATTTTTGCGACTCCGCCTATGATCCGCTTGACGCTGCTGGGGTTGAAAAGGGTGCCGGCGGAAGTAGTGGAAGCTGGATCGATGAATGGCTGCACCAATCTTCAAATGTTGTACAAAGTTCTCATACCGACAGCCCGGCGTGATATCTTGATTGGCACCAACCAGGTGATCATGCAATGTTTGGCTATGGCGGTAATTGCGTCATTCATCGGCGCGAAAGGCTTAGGATTTAACCTGCTCTTGGCTCTAAATCAATTACGCATTGGGCAGGCGCTTGAACTTGGAATTTGCATCGTTTTGATCGCGGTTGTTCTGGACAAGCTGTCTTTGGCTTGGGCTGATCGACAAACTGATTATTTTCCAGATGAAAGTTTCTTGCGGCGTCATCGATACAGGGTGATGTTTTTGGCCGTGTTCGGGCTGTGTCTCCTCTTGAGTTTTCTGGGAAATTTGGTTTTTTCTGGTGGCATAAACTACTTCTATCTCATTCCTCACAACCAGGGTATCACCACTGAGCCATTTTGGCAGTCAGGGGTCGATTGGATGGTTGAAAATTGGTATCATGGGTTGCAAGCATTTAACAACTGGCTGATTTTAGACGTTTTGATGCCCATGAAAACTGCCTTTTTAGGCATGCCTGTCAGCGCAACTTTTGTACTTATCATGGGCATTGGCTTTATCATTGGCGGGTTGCGCTCCGCAGTGGTTGTGGGTGGTTTTTTATTGTTCATAGCCTTTACGGAGTGGTGGGACCGGGCATTGATCACCGCATATATGACATCGTTTGCGGTGATAGTTTCTGCGATCTTTGGGCTGGGGATTGGCTCGCTTTGTGCTCAAAATTCTTTGGCAAGCCGAGCTATTTTAATTGTCTGCGACACGCTGCAAACCTTTCCCTCTTTCATTTATCTGATTCCGGTTATCATGCTGTTTGGCGTGACCGACACTTCTGTTCTTCTAGCGGTGATCGTCTATGCAACTATTCCAGCAATTCGTTACACGGTTGAAGGTCTGCGTAGCGTGCCGGCTACTTTACAGGACGCCGCCTCTATGTCGGGAGTTAATCGTATGCAGCGGTGGGTAAAAATTGAAATGCCGCTGGCCTTTCCGCACATTATGTTGGGCCTCAATCAAACCGTTGTTTTCGCCCTTTTCATGGTTATTATCGGTGCAATGATTGGCACTGAGGATTTGGGCCAATACATTCTCAAGGCCCTTTCGGATAAAAACGGTATAGGCAATGGCTTGGTTCTTGGGCTTTGCGTGGCGTTTATTGGTTTAGCTGTGGATCATTTGATCCA
>DLZA01000201.1 GCA_003447515.1 Paracoccaceae bacterium | reverse complement strand
ACCTACCCATCAAAGATAAATGTGGTTGCTGAGGTTTAGTCTTAAGGTGGTTTCTAACCCATGGGGGCACAGGGACCGTGGGGGGTGACCCCCCACCCCTAGCCTATATGTGTTCGGTTCATAGCAACTCCAAAAATTATAAAATTGAAAAAATTAGCCTTATCAAGCAAAAACGTACAACTGCTCTTACAGAGTGGTTCAATTTCTGTGCCGCATGATGATTGACTTGAGGTGCCTTTTACGGGCGTTCAAGTTTGTCTGACAACACCCTCTACAAGCTGCGACACAGTAATTTCTCCAAGCCGAGCAGCCTTTGCCATTTCAGAAGCAGATGCAAACAACCATTTGCGCATTTAATATCCACCCTTTCCATAAATTGATAAGTTAAAGTAAGGGGTGAAAACATTATCTATGTCGCAATTTGTTAGAATATTTCGTAACTATGCCAACCAATGATGTTATTTTATGTTTGTATACACTAAGTATTTGGAGGCGATTATGTCTGAATTAAAAGAATCAACTAAAAAAGCTGGCCGCTCTGGTGGTCGTATCGCACGTAAAACAATGCGCAATACTCCAAACTTTGACATGTTACCTGGGTTAACCCGTAACATCCCGTTATGTGAGGTTATGGACGAAGAGCATGTGGAACGTATCGACAATGCGTCAATGTCAATTCTTGAAGATGTCGGCGTAGTTTTTCGCGATGATATAGCACTTGAAGATTGGAAAAAGGCTGGGGCGGATGTGCGCGGGGAAACCGTGCATTTGGATCGTGGTTTGGTGCGTGAGTTAATCAAGACCATTCCGTCCGACTTCACTTATCACGCGCGTAATCCGAAAAATAACGTACGCTTAGGTGGCAAACATTCTGTGTTTGTACCGATGACAGGGGCACCGTTCTTACGTGATCTTGATGATGTGCGCCGTAATCCCGTTTTGGAGGATTTGGCAAATTTTCACAAATTGGCGCATATGATGCCAGCTTTGCATTCCTCAGCACACCATATTGTTGAACCTTATGATCACCCGATCAGTCAACGCCATCTGCGCATCACGTATTCGTCGATGAAACATTCGGACAAAATGTTCATGGGCATGACCACCAGTCCGAAAAATGCTGAGGATGTGTTGGACATGTGTGCGATCTTGTTTGGTGAGGAGTTTCTGGAAAATCATCCTGTGACAACAGGGAATTGCAACGGAAACTCGCCGCTGGTTTGGGATGAAACCATGTTGGGCGCAATGCGTGCCTTCTGCAAACGTAACCAACCTGTTTTGTGCTCACCTTTTGTCTTGGGTGGTGCGAACACACCTGCCTCGGTCGCTCCGTCAGTTGCACAGTTGAATGCGGAAGCCTTATCGGCACTGGCCTATACCCAAGTGATCCGCAAAGGGGCCCCTGCGATTTACGGCCACTATTTGGCGACTGTCTCCATGAAATCTGGGGCTCCTATGGCAGGAACGCCTGAAATCAGCCTGATGAACTTTATGATCGGACAGATGGCGCGGTATTATGGGGTGCCTTGGCGGACATCGAACACGCTAGGGGGCGCAAAGACCTTTGATGCACAGGCAGGTTATGAAAGTGCAACGACGCTTTCCGCCGTCATGCACGCAGGGGCCAACTATATCTGGCATTCTGCCGGTTGGAATGAGGCTGGTATGCATTGCTCAACCGCAAAGTTCATCGTTGATGCCGAGCAATGTGCGATGGCTTATCGTATGGCTGAAGGTCCACGCTGGGATGATTTTGATACAGCAATTGCGGCTGTGTCCGATGTGGGGCCAGGCGGTCATTATTTAGGACATCCACATACGTTGGAAAACTTTGAACGCGGTTTCTTTATGCCGGAATTGTTTGACAATAACTCAATTGAACAATGGCAGGCTGATGGTAGTGTTGAAATCACTGAACGTGCTTTGAAACATGCGCGCAAGTTGCTGAAAGAATACCAAGAGCCGAAACTGGATATTGCCAAAAACGAAGAGCTTTTGGAATATATTGCGCGACGCGAACGTGAAATTCCGGCGGCAGACGCCCTGAACCAAGATTATTAGTTTTTTCCCGACTGCCTCGCCTGCCTTGTGCAGGTGGGGTGCTTTTTAAATGCATATGCATAATCATTGATGCGTCGCAAAATTACAAAAGTTATGTCGGGAAAATACAAGCACAAAGTAGAGTGATCGTTCTACAGTTAAATGATGATAGATACAAAACAAAGAATCGCTAGAAACTTAGAGACCCAATTCGCCTTAATGGGATTTGCATTGCCAGGGGTGGATGCGCTTCGTGCAGGGGCCGATGTATCCTTGCGCACGCTCTATAAGTATTACCCATCGCGCGAAGCTATGGTGATCGGTGCGCTGGAATACCGTAACGACGCATATATGGATTGGATATCTGGGGGCCCAGATCATGGGACAGAACATGTGCTGCATATCTTCAACCGTTTGGGCGATTGGCAGTCGGAAGTCGCGTGTAACGGATGCCTGTTTTTGAATGCTCTGGCGGCCTACACTGAAAGTTTGGCCATTCGCAAAACAGTTGAACATCATAAAGACCAAGTGCGTTTGGCATTTGAAACACGGCTGCGTGCAATTGCTCCAAATGTCAAAATAGAAGAGCTGTCAGAGGCATTGATGACCATTCATGAGGGCCAGACAGAAATGGCGATGATACAGGATACAAGAACGGCATTAAAAGCTGCGTTGTTATTAGCGCGTGCTCTTTTAAAAAGTGAGGATATAACATGACACTTCCCCAAACGATGGCGGCCGTGCTGCTAACTGGGCACGGAGGTATCGACAAACTCGATTATCGCACGGATGTGTCTGTGCCTGAACCCAAAGCGGGTGAGGTGCTGATCCGTGTCGCTGCTGCTGGCGTCAACAACACAGACATTAACACTCGCATTGGTTGGTATTCCAAGGCTGTTACCGAAGATACAAATTCGGGTGGATCTGAGGGTTTTGAAACCGTTGATGATGACGATGCCAGCTGGTCTGGAACGCCGCTGAGTTTTCCGCGCATTCAGGGTGCCGATGTCTGTGGATACATCACTGCCGTTGGGGATGGGGTTGATGCCACTCGTATCGGTGAACGTGTATTGGTGCGGAATATGTTGCGCACCTATGTTGATTACCGCCCTTACGAGTGTTGGACGATTGGCAGTGAATGTGATGGTGGTTTTGCTCAATTCGCTGTTGCACCTGCACAGGAAACCCATGCAGTAAATTGCGATTGGTCGGATGCAGATTTGGCCTCAGTTCCTTGCGCCTATTCAACAGCGGAAAACATGTTGCACCGTGCTAATGTTGGTGCGGAACGGGTGTTAGTGACGGGTGCATCAGGCGGCGTTGGGTCAGCGGCTGTACAGCTTGCCAAACGTCGCGGTGCCACTGTAATTGCGCTGTCTTCTGTGTCTAAAGCAGATGAGGTCAAAGCTCTTGGTGCCGATCAAGTCATCGACCGCAATGCTGATCTTATTGCCGAGTTGGGTGCGGGGTCGATTGATGTGGTTGTCGATCTTGTTGCGGGTGAACAGTGGCCGACATTCCTTGATCTTTTGCGTCGTGGTGGGCGCTATGCCACGGCTGGTGCCATTGCTGGGCCGATTGCGCAGATTGATGTGCGCACATTATACTTGAATGACCTCACATTGTTTGGTTGTACATTTCAAGAGGACGAGGTTTTTGCCAATCTGATCTCCTATATCGAAGCTGGTGAAATTCGCCCAGTGGTTGCTAAAACCTATCCGCTGGCCGAGATCGTAACGGCGCAGGAAGATTTCCTTGCCAAGAAACATACCGGAAAACTGGTGCTTATTCCCCCAAAGGTGATTTTATGAGAATTGCAAAGATAGAGGTCTATCAGGTCGATCTGCCCTATTCGGGAGGTGTATACCTGTTGTCTGGCGGGCGTGAATATCGCAGTTTTGACGCCACAATCGTACGGGTTATTGCTGATGATGGCACCGAAGGTTGGGGCGAAAGCACACCGTTTGGGTCAACCTATATCGCGTCACATGCGCTTGGTACCCGTGCAGGCATTGCTGAAACCATAACATTTTAGGCGATCCCACGTCACCTAGGAGGCATAAATGAAAATCAAAAAAATCCACATCTACCAGTACGACCTTCCGGTCAAAAACGCACCCTACACAATGGCTGGCGTCCAGATATTGGCTCTGGACACAACGCTTGTAAAGCTGGTGGCCGATAACGGTCTGATCGGCTGGGGTGAAACTTGCCCATTGGGGCCAACCTACGCCGAGGCTCATGCCAAAGGTGCTCGAGCGGCGTTGGCTGAAATGGCCCCCGGTCTGATTGGTACCGATTTGCTACCCTTGACCATTCATCGCAAAATGAACAGCCTGCTGAAGGGCCACAATTATGCCAAGGCTGCAATCGACATTGCCACCTATGATCTTTTGGGAAAGGCGACTGGCATGCGTGTGGCGGATATTCTGGGCGGTGCGGTTACTGAAAACGTGCCGTCATATTATGCCTGCGGAATTGACACCCCAGATGATACTGCGCGACTGGCGGCTGAAAAACGCGCCCAAGGCTATTCTCGGATTCAGCTGAAAGTTGGTGGTCGCCCAGTTGATATAGATATAGAGGTGGTGCACAAAGTCTGGGAAACCGTCGGTAACTCCATGCGTCTGGCAATCGATGCAAACCGTGGCTTGACGACACGTGACGCCCTTCGTATCAGTCGCGAATGTTCAGACATCCCTTTCATTATGGAGCAACCCTGCGACACAGTCCATGACTTACGCCAGATTCGCCCACTGCTGCATCACGCGCTTTACATGGATGAGAATAGCACTGATCTCGCAACCGTGATTGATGCGGTGGGCACTGGAATGGTAGATGGATTCGGCATGAAAGTGACCCGTATTGGCGGACTGCATCCTTATTCGGTGGTACGCAACATCTGCGAAGCCCGCTCACTGCACCATACTTGTGATGACAGTTGGGGTGGTGACATCATGGCGGCGGCGTGCACTCATATGGGGGCGACGGTTCAGCAGCACCTGTTCGAAGGTGCTTGGCTGGCTCAACCTTATATCGAAGGCAACTATGATCCTGAAAATGGCATCAAAATCAAAGAGGGCCATATTGCCCTGCCAACAGGATCAGGCTTGGGTGTCGTCCCCGATGAGGCCTTATTTGGCGCCCCGATGGCATCATTTTGATGGAGAATAACAATGTATTTTATAGGTATTTCCATTAAAAACAATGTGAGCGATATCTGTACTGCGACTTTTGTTGATTGGGCACTGTTGCGTTAATTTGATAACAGACAATCGGGCCTGCAGTTTAGCAGTTTTAAGCTGCTAAACTGAACAAATTGTGCAGATGCGCGATCTCGCCGATTGGTCCCGATCTGCGTTGATGAATGTGGTGGTTCGACCATGGCGCGGGTGGTTTCGATACCCTGAAACATGGCTTTGGCAGATCGCAATGTCATGAAGCCGCGCATGGGATTAAGCAGTTTCTTCAAAGCAGAATGATCCCCCTCTATCCAGTTGTTCAGATACTTCTGGTCGACGTGGCTAATTTTATCGCCAGGGTCACGATGTCGGTTGAATTCCGCCAAAACCTTGCGGTAGCTGTGGGCCTTGTCAGTTATGATCGCCAGAGGGTGCTACAAACGAGCATTGTCCATCGCTTTCCTTGCCCGCCAAAGGTAACGCCACTTACCGCCCACACAGATGTATATTTCATCAACGTGCCAAGTCTGTCCCCTCCTATCTCGGTGGCTGAAGTTGCGCTTGGAAACCTCTGGGCTAAACTTCACAACCCACCGGTAGACGGTGGAGCCTTCGACCTCGATATCGCGTTCCGTCAACATGTAGCGCACTTCCCGATAAGACAGTCCATAGCGGCAATACCAACGCACAGCCAATAGGATAATCTCAGGCGGAAAGCGATGGCGCTTGAAGGGGGTCGGCGTGACATTGGCTACTTCGGTAAAACAAAACCGTAAATATCGACAAATCAGAAATTTAATGCAACAGTGCCGTTTGCCTTACATGTGAAGGCAATTGGCCGCCCTTTCTTGGGCGGCCATCTTTTAGATTACTCGTTGCCTGCACGCCACTCTTTCCAACGTAGGTAGGCATTTGCACCGATTGCCGCGAACGGTTGAGGAGGAAGCGGTTTAGGTTGCTCTTCGGCAGTGAAATAGCGGGTAATATCTGACGTCTCACCGCAAGCCAGTTCCGCTGCAGCCATGCCCGTCAATGTCCCTCGTGTGACGCCAAGTCCATTTTGTACACAGGCAGAAAATACCCCGTTTTCAATTTCTTTCATTAGCGAAACGCCGTTTAAGCTCAGGCACAGATGTCCTGCCCAGCGGTATTCCATTTTCATCCCCGCCAATTGTGGAAAACGGCTATCAAATTTTTCCTGTTGTACTTTTGTTGTGCGCGCCAAATCGGCCTTAGACGTAACCATATTTGGACGCATTGCCGCGCAGGTGCGGGTAATGATCCGATTGCCACCTTGGCCCGTATCAATTCGGCGCATGGTCGTACCCATCGGGTCTGACGGGGTGATGCCCCACCGTGATTGGCCGCCTAAGTTGGCGATGTCATCCTTTGTCAGTTCTGGCGTCATTGAGGCATAAAGAAACAGTTGCATCAAACGTCCTTTGGCAATGCCAAAACTTTCAAGATGTCCATTATTAGCAAGAATGACGCGTGGTGCGGTAACAGATCCTTTGGGGGTGTGAACACACCAATCAGGGCCGACCTTGGTAAATTTCGTAACAGGGGAGTTCTCATGTAATCCGACACTGCGTCGTAATCCTTTACCCAAGCCGCGAATATAACCGGCAGGCTGCAACATCACTGTACCTGGGGTGTAAAGTCCTGAGCGGTAATGGTGACTTCCGGTTAGCTCATACATCGCTTGCGCATCCAGCACCTCAGAGTACTCACCCAAGCTGGACAGATGTCTCGCATAGCTGGCATTATGGGCGTCACCTGCGACACTGGCAGATCCATTGACCTTGCCCACTGGGTCAAAGTAATTTGGATCAGTCCCGTATTCTTCGACCGCATCGCGGGCAAACTCAATTGCTTGGCGGTTCAAACCAATCATCAACCGATCAGCATCCGCTCCTTGTCCAGCATAATCATCCGATGCCAGATCATGTGGCAGGTCAATCATAAAGCCCGAGTTGCGCCCCGCAGCCCCTTCTGCCAACCGCCCGGCCTCTATCACCACAATCCGCGCGCCAGGTTGCGATTGTGTTAGGAGGCGGGCGGCTGAAAGTCCGGCAAAGCCCCCACCGATTATTACGAAATCGGCCGTTTTAGCGTCATTCAATGGCGTGGCGGCAGATTGCGCTCCCAGAATATTATTCCAGGCGGCAGGTCCAGTGTGTCGAGGTAGTCGTTTAGCAGTGTATTCCGTCACCCCACGGCCTCATCATCGTTGTCGCTCAAATCGATCCAGATGGTTTTGAGCTGGGTGTATTGATCGTGGGCGTGAACCGAGTTGTCACGGCCGCCAAAACCCGATTGCTTATAGCCGCCAAAGGGGGTGGAAATATCGCCTTCGCCAAAGCTGTTAACCGTCACAGTCCCTGCACGAATTGCACGGGCACCGCGTATGGCACGTTTGGCGTTAGCGGTGAAGATTGAGGCGCAAAGACCAAATTCAGTGTCGTTGGCGACCTTGATGGCCTCATCAAAGCTACCGATTTCAATTACAGTCAGAACCGGGCCAAAAATCTCTTCACGGGCCAAAAGATGTGTATTGTCAGGCACCTCAATCACAGTGGCTTCGACAAAAGCACCATCATGGGATTTACCACCCAAACGAACACCTTCGGCACCTTCAAGGTAGCTGCATACTTTGTCAAAATGCGCCTTCGAGACCAACGCGCCCATGCGGGTTTCTGGGCTAAGAGGGTCGCCGATATTCCAGTGTTTGGCGTGGGATTTAATACGTTCCAAGAGTTCTTCTTTGATGTCTTTATGCACAATCAAACGCGAAGAGGCGGAGCAATTTTCACCCATATTCCAAAACGCACCGTTCACAACATGCTGGGCTACCATGTCTATGTTTTCAGCATCATCCATTACCACGCAAGGGTTCTTGCCGCCCATTTCCAGAACAATTTCTTTTGCGTTGCTCTCAGCAGAATAAGTCAGGAAGCGTTTGCCTGTAACGGTAGAACCTGTGAACGATACCATATCGATATCCATATGTCGTCCAATTGGTTCGCCAACGTTACGACCCGACCCTGGCACGATATTCAAAACACCCTTTGGAATACCGGCCTCGGATGCTAGTTCGGCGACACGTAACGCCGTTATTGTCGTTTCAGCGGCAGGTTTAATCACAAGAGAACAACCAGCTGCAAGGGCTGGGCCAATTTTCCATGCCAACATCAGCAGGGGGAAATTCCACGGCAAAACCAAACCAACAACACCGATAGGTTCACGCACAACCATTGCGATATGATCGTCAGATGCAGGGGCTACTTGGTCATAAATCTTGTCGATGGCTTCGGCGTGCCATTTGATACAATGGATGGTTTCTGGGATATCCACGGTTTCGCAATCATAAATTGTTTTGCCGCTGTCTAGGCTTTCCATCACAGCCAACTCACGCGCATTGCGGGTCAGTAGTTTGCAAAAACGGATCAACACATCTTTGCGCTCTGATGGGTGCATTTTCGACCAGCGACCATCATCAAAGGCTTCACGAGCTTTTTCAACAGCAAAATCCACGTCCTCTTGCCCACAAGAGGCGATCTCGGCCAAGGTTTCACCCGTGGCAGGGTTGGTCGATGTAAAAGTTTTGCCTGATGCGGCTGAACGGTAGCCGCCATCAATATAAGCGGTTGTTGGCAATTCAAGATTTGCGGCGATAGATTTATATTCTTCGGTGGTTAACAGATCCATGTTCTCAGCCCTCTGCCTGAATGTTTTCTATGGTGGTTTTTAAAACGCGGATCACTTGCTCCAGCGCACGTTTGTCGTCTTTGTTCAAACCTTTAAGTGGCGGTCGCATAGGACCGGCATCAATACCGTTCATGGTTACGCCATGTTTAACACATTGGATGAACTTCCCGCCCTGTTCCAACACCCGCATAAGCGGCATCATAGCCGACATAATCCGGCGACCTTTGTCGAAGTTCCCCTCAACTGCGCAGGCCTGATAGAGTGCTACATGCTCTTCTGGCAGGAAGTTTGAGCCAGCACAAATCCAGCTACGCGAACCCCATGCAAAAAACTCTAGCGCCTGATCATCCATGCCGCAGGACATTTGGATATGTGGGTAATCGCGGGCCAGAAGGTGGACGCGGTTGATGTCGCCCGAGCTTTCCTTGATGGCACAGATATTACGAGAACGGCCAACGCGATTTAAAAACTCTTCACCCATGTGAACACCCATGCGTCCTGGATAGTTATAAAGTACAATGGGCAGATCAGCGGCCTTATCGATGGTCAAAGCATTCAAAGCATTTTCGCGCTCAGTGGGCACAGAATAGGGCGGAGTAGCCAACAGAATTGCATCAGCACCCATCTCACGCGCACCCGTTGCAAGGGCCACTGAATCTGACGTCATCATTGCACCTGTGCCGATGATTAACGGTAAACGGCCTTTGGATTGTTCGCGGGTAAACCGTGCGATCTCTAGACGTTCGGGAACGCCTTGTGCATAGTTTTCTCCAGTCGAGCCACCAGAGATCAATCCGTGCACGCCTTTGTCGATCAGGTTTTCAATGACATCCGACAAACCATCATAGTTGACGCTGCCATCAGCAAAAAACGGGGTAACAACAGGAGTGTATATCCCCTCAAAATTCATAATCGGGTTCATTGGTGTCCTCATATATGGGTTTTATGTGAAAGTGATCCCAGCGGTATATCCAACCGGCTTGGCATCACAAAAATTTCGATTTGATTGCGCGATAAGTTCCAGTGATCTGTCGCAAGTTGTTCTGCTGCGGCTTCATCGCCAGTTTCTATGGCCGTAATTATTGCATCATGTTGTTCACTTGCTGCGGACAGGTTCTCAACCATCTGGGTATCTTGTGGTCGATAAAAGGTCATACCAATACGCGCGTGATCAATGAGTAGGCGTTTGAAGCTTGGCAACAAATAAATATTGTCGGCCATTTCACCTGTGATTTCGTGAAAACGATTATTGGCTAGGGCACGGTCTGTACCCGAGCCTTTGCGTAAGGCTTCTTTAAAAGTCTCTTGGACAGTTTTCAGATCTGCGATTTGTCCAGATCTGGCATTTCGTGCTGCAAGCCGCAAAATTGCACCATAAACCATAGGTGCTGCCAGAAAGAAATCGCGCAGGGAAGTATGGTTCATCTCTGAAATACGTGCACCACGGTTTTCGCGTAACTCAACATAACCTTCACCAGCCAACTGCCGCAATACCTCGCGTAACGGTGTACGAGAAAGGGAGAACTCTTCAGATAACCGTACTTCATCCAAGTCCGAACCGGGGCGCCGTTCCAAAGTCAACACCGCCTTTTTCAAAGCATCATAAAGTACGACCTTACGCAATTTGGCATCTTCTTTCATTCGACTCTCCACATGTTGATTTGTCTGCCTTGGGGAAGGCTCCAGTGTAAGCTATAGTATGTCAAAATAATAATTAGTATGTCAAAATAATAATTATTAGTGTATAGAAAAATAATAATGATTGTACACAATAAAAATATATGTTGTTATCAAGCAATCAAAATAAGGAGGGTGACAGTGACAATAAGTTCAGAAGATGCCGTAATTGATTGTCGCGGGCTGTGGAAAATATTCGGAAAACGTGCTGATGAGGCAATGAAAGCGGTTCAAGAACAAGGTCTTGGGAAAATTGAAGTGCGTGATCAATATGATTGTGTTGTTGGTGTTCAAGATGCAAGCTTCACCGTCGCACGGGGTGAGATTTTCTGCATTATGGGCTTGTCTGGCTCGGGAAAATCTACGCTGATTCGCCATGTGAACCGCTTGATTGATCCAACTTCAGGGCAATTGTTCATCGAAGGCCAGGACGTGAATGCACTGTCTGCCCGTGAGCTGCGCGAAGTGCGGGCCGAGAAAATCGGCATGGTGTTTCAAAACATGGCCTTGATGCCGCATAAAACAGTGATGGACAATGTGGCCTTTTCACTTGAGGTGCGCGGTCGTGATGTTCAGCAACGTCGTGATATTGCTCAGCACGCGATTGATGCCGTTGATTTGAACGGCTGGGATCAAAAGTACCCTGATGAACTGTCAGGGGGTATGCAACAACGGGTCGGGCTGGCGCGTGCCATCGCAGCAGACCCATCGATCTTGTTAATGGATGAGCCGTTTTCTGCGCTGGATCCACTGATCCGCCGCCAATTGCAAGACAAGTTCATGACGCTGTCTGCCGAGATGAAGAAAACAACACTCTTTATCACCCACGATCTGGATGAGGCAATTCGCATTGGTGACCGTATTGCGATTATGAAAGACGGTGCACTGGTACAGGTTGGAACACCTGAAGATATCGTGACCAATCCAGTTGATGATTATGTGGCTGATTTTGTCGCTGGTATATCCAAGCTTGAATTGATTTCTGCGGGTAAAATCATGGAGCCGGTTCCTAAATTCGAAAAGCGCAGCGGAAAAGTGGATATTGCAGCTTGGCCCGAAGCGCGCCCAGATCACTCTTTGGATGACTTGGTCAACCTGTCGATTGCAACCCAGCATCCAATTATCGTGAAATCAGATGGCAAACCCGTTGGCATTGTGACCAAGAATGCGCTGTTACGCGGTATTCAAGGCGACATCGACGATACGACATCAATCGAACAATAAGGAAACGGACACATGGCAGATAAAGAATTTAATATCCTAGACCCCTTTTCTTCGGTCGATTTGGGCATTGCTGAAAGCGCTGATGGCGTAAAACAATGGGCGATTGCCAATCGTGATGTAATTCAACCGATCAAAAGGTTCTTTAATGAAATCATTGTTGGTATCGACAATGGGCTGAATGCAATACCGCCAGTGGTCATGTTGGCATTCATGGTTCTGATTGCTTGGCAAGCGGCGGGCCGGCGGGTGGCAATACTGGTCGGGGTTAGTATGACTGTACTAGGCTTTCTGGCACCCAACGCTTGGGCATTGGCAATGACCACGCTTGCGATTGTGGTTTCCGCAGTGATCCTATGCTTCATCATTGGCTTGCCTCTGGGTGTACTCGCGGGGAAAAATGATCGATTTGAATCCATCATTCGCCCCGTATTGGATACGATGCAAACCATTCCTGCCTTTGTATATCTCGTGCCTGTAGTGATGCTTATCGGTATTGGCAATGTTTCGGGTGTAATTGTGACGATTATCTTTGCTTTGCCCCCTTTGGTGCGACTGACCTCGCTGGGTATTCGCGGGGTCAATGAAAGCGTGGTTGAAGCCGCTCGCGCCTTTGGCGCTAGCCCACGTCAGATATTGCTCAAGGTTGAATTGCCTTTGGCCACGCCAACGATTTTGGCGGGTATTAACCAGACCATCATGCTGTCATTGTCGATGGTGGTGATTGCTTCGATGATTTCCGTGAAGGGCCTCGGAAACGAGGTGTTGCGGGCCATGGGGCGTCTGGATGCGGGTAAAGCCCTGGTCAGTGGTCTGGGCATCGTCATTCTGGCTATCGTGCTGGACCGGATCACCCAAGGAATGGGACAATCGGGCCGTGACCGGGGTCACCGTCATTGGTGGGAAGCGGGCCCTGTAGGCTTGATCCTGCGCCTGACAGGCAAAAACTCATAATAAACTTAAACTAATCAACAGAGAGAAAAGGAAACACTATGTTTAAGAAATCTACAATTGCCACGCTTATGGCTGGTAGCATGTTGGCAAGCACTGCATTTGCCAATGATACGCCAGGAGAAGGCGTAATAGCCCGGCCAGTCACTGGGGCCGCACTAGAAGAAGTCTTCCAGCATGAAGTTTTATACAGGGCGTTGGAAGACCTCGGCTACGAAGTTGCCGAACCGCAAGAGGTTGAATACCAGACGATTCACCTAGCTCTGGGAACAGGTGACGGCGATTTCACCGCAGTTCACTGGAATCAACTGCACCATGCTTTCTTTGAAGAGTCTGGTGGCGACGCGGTTCTTGAAAAAGTAGGCACTCTTGTAGACGGAGCACTTCAAGGATACTTGGTTAACAAATCCGCCTATGACGCTGGTGTGACCAATCTGGGTGATCTTACCAAACCAGAAGTTGCCGCAATGTTTGATGCCGATGGTGATGGTAGCGCCGATCTTGCTGGTTGTGTGCCAGGCTGGGGCTGTGAACGTGTGATCGAACATCATATGACCGAATATGGTTTGCGTGACACGGTCACCCACAACCAAGGTGCCTATAACGCCATCATCGCGGATACAATCGCGCGTGGCGCTTCTGGAGAAAACATCCTGTATTTCACATGGACACCATACTGGGTGTCGGGCGTGTTGGTGCCGGGTGAAAATGTCGAATGGCTGTCAGTTCCTTATTCGTCGCTGCCCGACGGGCAGGAAGGCCAAACTAAATTCGGAGACAAGGATCTTGGGTTCGCTGTCGATAGCATCCGAGTTGTCGCTACAGATGAGTTTCTTGCGGCCAATCCAGCTGCACAAAAACTGTTCGAAATTGCAAAAATCGACATCAACGATGTTTCGGCTCAGAATAGGCTGATTGCCGATGGAGAGGATGATTCTGCGGACATTAGCCGTCATGTGGATGATTGGATCAAAGCCAATCAGGCAACATACGACAGCTGGCTGGCGGCTGCCCGCGCCGCGGCCAACTAAGGCTTAAAAAGAGCAGTGTCCATATATGGGCACTGCCATCCGCGAGGGCCTTAATATGAAGAAAACTGAATGTTTTCTATTCCTTCTTGTTGAAAACTTCTCGCATCTTGCATTTTCCTGCGCACTTGAACCCTTGCGAATTGCCAACTTGGTCAGCGGCGAAGAGCTTTATAAATGGTCTTTTGCATCAGAGGACGGTGTACAGGCGACGTGTTCGAATGGGGCTGTCACACTTGTGCATCATGATTATAAGTCGCTTCCTAAATCAGATCATCTCTTTGTGTTGTCGGGCATTCATGTGCATATGTCCCACACATCTAATCTACTCGCTGCCGTTCGGCGCGAACGCACAAAAGGCGTACAAATAGGGGCACTTTGCTCAGGCGCTTATATTCTTGCCAAGGCGGGTATGTTGGACGGTGTCCACGCGGCGGTTCACTGGGAGTTCCATGATCTGTTTATGGAAGAGTTTCCCTTGGTGGATCTTTGCCGTAATGTCTTTGTTGCGGATGAAAAATTTATCACGGCCTCGGGTGGCACAGCTTCTGCGGATCTTATGTTGTATCTCATTGAGCGCGCACATGGTGCGGATCTTGCAATCGCAGTGGCTGACCAAATGGTTTATACATCTGCCAGAGAAGCAACCGTGGAACAACGTGCGTCCATCCAATCACGCTACGGTATGAGAAATTCATATATTGTTGAAGCAATTCGTATGATGGTTGATGCGATCGAAGATCCTGTTTCGCCTTCGTTTATTGCTGCGAAAATCGGCATATCAACCCGTCAATTGGAACGTGTATTTGGGCGTTATTTAAATTGCTCCCCTGGGAAATATTATATGGATATGCGATTGCAAAAGGCACAGAAGCTCTTAATTCAAACAGAGCTTTCCGTGACCGAGATAGGGCTCTCTTGCGGCTTTGGCTCGTCGGGTCACTTTTCACGGATCTATCGCGCACACTACGGAATAACCCCGAATAAGCAATTGACGAAGAGTCGTTGAGGTGTTGTGTGCTTGAGGTTAAACTTATCTTTCAGCCTGTCTCAGAATGATTTATCCATAGCGATTGGAATGGGGATATTTCAAGTTGGAGCCGGGCTGGTTTTATATACTTTGGGCTCGAAGGCTCTACCAGCTGCACAGCTTGCTATGTTTTCATTAGCAGAAGTTATTTTGGCGCCTTTGTGGGTATGGCTTTTCTTAGGAGAAACTATTTCAGTAAACACATTATACGGTGGATTGGTTTTGTTATCTGCTATTGTTTTCAACGCTATATTAGTAAGTAAAAATAAAGGAATTGACTGTGGCTAATATCGCAAACGACCGTGTAGCCTACAGCTGGATCGGCCCGCAAATGGCGCCGCCAGATATTACTCCAGGCTTGAAAGTTGGCATCATCCCTACGCCTGACTTCACTTTGATGTCCCTCTCATGCCTGGTCGAGTTCTTGCGTTTGGCAGCTGATGAGAGCGATTTTGGTAGGCAAATCTATTGCACTTGGTCAGTTCTCTCGATCGATGATCAGCCTCTGGTCTCAAGTAGTGGGTTGGCCGTGCTGCCAACTGGCTGCGTAAACCGGCTGGAGGAATATGACGTTATCGTTTTTCATGGTGGAACAATGCACTCCAGCACGCCCGTGCCGGAATATATCTATCGCGCGGTAGAACAGGCTCTTGACAAGAATATTTCAGTGGTAGGCCTGTGTACGGGACAATTTCTGTTTGCCGAAATGGGGTTGCTGGATGGCAGGCAGTGTGCAGTGCATTTCTCATTAGAACCGCTTTTGCGCAAGCATTTCCCAAAAGTAATTCCGATTAGCGATTCGCCAATTGTAGAGGATGGGTTGCTCATTTCCTGCCCGGGAGGCCTTGCATCTATTGATCTTGCATCCATGCTTGTCACAAAAAAGATAGGGGCTGCACGCGCGGAAAAAGTGTACCACTATCTGATGGCTGACAAAAAAGGCATTTTGGGCGGGTTTGATCAGGATAATGCGTTTATCGGAGAACATTGCACTGATAGGCGTGTATTGAATGCAATCAGAATTATGCGTCAGCGCATGTATGAGCGCTGTGATATTGAGAATATTGCCACTCAGGCCGGCACCACCAAACGAGAGCTGACGCGGCTGTTCAACCGGCACCTGAGGGTGCCGCCTGCTGAATACTGGCGTAATATCCGCCTATCTTCAGCGCATTGGAAGGTGATCAATACGGACCATTCCATCACTCAAATAGCTTATGAATGCGGCTTTAGCGATAGCTCCCATCTCATCCGTTGGTTTCAGAAGCGATACAGCCTGACACCGTCTACCTTGCGGAAATCCAACGCCCAATTCGGATCGCGTTGACTGCATACATATATTTGAGCATTGTCAGACAAACTTGACG
>DLZA01000291.1:657-4575 GCA_003447515.1 Paracoccaceae bacterium | reverse complement strand
TGGTAACTGGTTATCAATTGTAATCATCTACAATCCTTCGCAGGGTCACTAGGTCATCGTAAACTCTCAGAACTGAAACCAATATGATTTGTAAAATTTTTATTAGAACTTTTCCATCAGTCGAAGAGTGTGACATGTTTGAAGCAATTTTACAAACAAAGTGGCCAACTGTCTTGGGCGACAAAGCACTTAAAGGCGTGACTGAAGGGACTACATTCGCAGCTTATCGTAACCAAGAAGCACCACACGTATCAACAGTAATTTGGCAGTTCCCCAATAAGAATACACAAAAAACGATAGAAGGCCTTATTGATAAACATATCAAAAAATTTACCCAGACTTTGTCACCAAAAACTATGACTTTCACGGGAGACCAGACAGTATCGTTTCAAGTTTGAAAGCCTTCTAAGTACATCTAACTGCTAAAAACTTCTAGACCCAAATATAAAGACAATCTTTAATTTGAAGTGCCAGTTGTTGTAAAATATTTGTCTCTATCTACGCACTTAGATTTATCATCTTAGACTACCGAAGTATTTGATTGCGGCTTTTGTAGTGATAAGATCAGCGTATTTGGCACTCATGTCGAACAGGTTTGCATTATGCGGTTCATCTGCACGATCGCCCACACCGTCTTCTACCACCAAAGTGACAAATCCGTGGCTAATGCTGTCAATACAAGTCGCGCGAACGCATCCTGATGTGGTCACCCCACACAAAAGCAACGTATCAATATTCATGAAATGCAATGTAGATGCAAGTGAGGTGCCAAAAAAGCCACTAGGATATTGCTTTGAAATCAGAATATCGTTTTTTTTGATTTCCAAAGGCGGCATCAGTTTCTGTGTCTCTGAGCCCGCATCAAAGCATGAAAGTGCCGGAACTTTAGCATAGAAAGCGCCACCATCACTACCACCTGGTTGATACTTCACTTCAGTGAAAATTACTGGTACATTCGCGGATCGAGCAGCATCTGCCAACATAACGGAGTTTTCGAGCGCGATCTGACATCCCTCGCCACCAAAAAGTGGGGAATTTGCGTCAAAATACGCTTTGGCAAAATCGATCAAAATAACGGCTGGCCGATTACCCCATGTTTGGTGGGCATGATAGCCCGCTTTTTGATAGTTTTGGTCAAGATCCTCCACCATTATTCACTCGCTCCTATGCAAAAACAGATTAATTTACCAATCTCTAACATAGCATGTTATTTATCTCCCAGAAGCTTTATTCTACTTTTACAGACACACTGTCTTTCTTCGGACCTTTTGACTCTATCCATTTGGAGCAAAGGGCCGCTCTGAAATTAAAGCGCCTAATCACTACTTTAAAAATGGAAATTGTAGCACTTCACGTTCAGAATGGTGTTCATACGGTTGTACTCCCTTAGATGATGCCCGCGTCTTTCAGACGAGCCTTTTCATCATCATCAAAACCAAGCAACCCACTCAGAACATAATCGTTGTCTTCCCCCAATGTCGGTCCGACATGACGCACCGCACCAGGCGTATCAGACAAACGCGGCGCCACATTTTGCATTTTTATTAAACCAAAATCGGGATGCTCTACATCCACTATAGCCTCGCGTGCTTTAAAATGTTCGTCTTCCAACATATCTTGTGCTTTATAAATCAAGCCACATGGTACACCAAATTCGTTCATCCGCTCTTCAAGGTCATTCAAAGGAAGGGTACGGGTCCACTCGTTGATCAGCCCATCCAATTCTTTTTGGTACTTCCCACGTGCTGAGTGTGTTGCATAACGTTTATCTTCAGCCAATTCTGGCCGGCCCATCGCATCTGCAAGGCGTTTAAACACTGTGTCTTGGTTTGCGGCAATTAAAAGCAACTTGTCGTCAAACGTATCAAACACATTCGACGGAGACACATTCGGTAAGATCGCACCAGTGCGCTCACGAACATATCCCGCGACATCATATTCAGTAACTAACGATTCCATCATGTTTAGCACAGCTTCGTAAATAGCACTGTCAACCACTTGACCTTTGCCAGTGCGCTCACGCGCGTGGATTGCGAACATTGCACCCATACATGCGTGAACAGCTGCCAATTCATCGCCGATAGAAATGCCCATGCGACTGGGCTGACTGGATGGATCACCAACAACATAGCGCAAACCGCCCATTGCCTCACCAATCGCACCATAGCCCGCACGTTTAGAGTATGGGCCTGTTTGCCCAAAACCTGTAACTCGCACCATCACCAAACGCGGGTTAATCTTGGACAGCTCCTCATAGCTAAGATTCCAACGCTCCATCGTTCCAGGGCGAAAATTCTCAATGAGAATATCTGTATTTTCAATCAGTTTACGTACAATGTCCTGACCGTCCTTTTCACGTAGATTGAGCGTAAGTGATTTCTTATTGCGCGCAACCACAGGCCACCAAAGTGATTTGCCATGCGGCTTTTCCCGGCCCCACTGGCGCATTGGATCACCAATACCTGGGGCTTCGATCTTTATAACCTCTGCACCGAAGTCCGCGAGCAATTGCCCACAAAAGGGCCCTGCTAATAATTGACCCATCTCGAGAACCCGAAGATCGCTAAGAGCGCTATCACCTTTCTCTGCTGCTGCCATCTATGCCACTCCACCAAATTACACTTGTATGATTCCAAACAATTTGTAATTTGTATACAAAAATTCTGCGGGGAGAAACATAAATGGATGATTTTGTAGAAATTGTTGAAGTTTCGCCAAGAGATGGAATACAGAATGAACTTAAAATTCTAAGTTTGAATACGAAATTAGAATTAATCCAACGAGGACTAGATGCAGGCCTCCGTCGATTTGAGGTAACAAGTTTCGTTAATCCTAAGCGCGTACCGCAAATGGCAGACGCAGATGACGTAGCAGCAGGTTTGCCACGCACCACAGATGCACGCTTTATCGGACTCACGCTAAACGCGCGTGGATTTAACCGGGCGATGGCGGCAAACCTAGACGAAGCAAATTTTGTTGTCGTGGCATCTGATACGTTTAACCAACGCAACCAAGGAGTGACTACGCAGGACAGCATCAACACATTTGCTCAATCTAAGGCAAACGGAAATGGAACGATCGACATGGGCATTACTGTCGCAGCGGCTTTTGGCTGCCCATTCGAAGGCGAGGTTTCAATTAGCCGCCTCATGCATGTGGTGGAAGGCTGCATGGCACATAATCCGTTTGAATTGGCGCTAGCAGATACCATAGGCGTCGCGTCTCCAAAAGACGTGAAAGACCGTGTTGCAGCGGTAAAAACTGCGTTTCCAGATATACGATTGCGCCTGCACTTGCACAACACCCGAAACACTGGATTCGCCAACGCCTGGGCTGGGATAGAAGCAGGTGTCAGTAGCCTCGATGCCTCCTTAGGGGGTGTTGGCGGCTGCCCGTTCGCCCCAAAAGCCACTGGCAACATTGCTACTGAGGATTTAACATACATGTTGAGCCGTGCTGGTGTACGCACGAACGTGTCGCTCGATAAAGCGATTGAAGCATCAGCATGGTTAGAGAAGCAACTTGGAAAAACAGTTCCAGGGATGGTCATGAAGGCAGGTGGGTTCCCAGGCAATGACAGAGTAACCTGATGGAGGACAACAGCAGACCCCCCGCTTCAGACTCAGCTTATGACGTGCTCCGAGCGCGTATTCTTTCAGGTGAACTCACGCCGGGTGAACGCTTGATCGAGCAAACACTAGCTAAGGATTTAGGGATAAGCCGCACACCTGTTCGCGAAGCCATTCGCCGCCTTTTACACGAAGGTTTTGTGGAAAAAGGTAAAGGTTACAGCACTCGAGTAACTGATTTCTACGAGGAAGAGTTGACCCAACTATTTGAGATTCGGCGGCGGCTGGAATGCTATGCTGCGGGGCGTGCTGCCCGGATGGCCACAGACAAAGAAGTTGCAAAGTTGAG
>DLZA01000291.1:0-260 GCA_003447515.1 Paracoccaceae bacterium | reverse complement strand
AACACAAAATTCCACAGGATCATATACGAAGCCGCTCGCTCCCCGCGACTGACAGCTTTAATCGCGTCAGCCGTGGATGTGGGCGTAGTTGCAAGAACCTATTACAGCTATTCAGAAACCGATTTATTGCGCAGTGCTCAACATCACAAAGAAATTGTCGATGCTATTGCCGCCAATGCCCCTGAATGGGCGGAAAGTGTAATGTCGTCCCACGTTTTGGCAGCAGCAAGTTCTGCGTTTCAGAGGCACCAAGAAGCAGC
>DLZA01000221.1 GCA_003447515.1 Paracoccaceae bacterium | reverse complement strand
GAATCTCTACCCGAAAATGCTGTCCTAGTGGCCCGCAACATAGGCCCAGGTGAGCTGTTAGAATACGGAAAAGGCCTTCGTGGCATCATCCTTGAACAAGGCTCTGTTGGCTCTCACGCTACCATTATCGCACGAGCATGGGCCGTCCCAATGGTCGTTCATGCGGAAAATATTACCCGTGAAGCGTTAAACGGCGACACAATCCTGGTGGACGGTGATCAAGGGATCGCCCACTTACGGCCGGACGACAACGTCGCATCCGCATTCAACGATAAGATTGCAATGGCAAACCAAGCACAAGAACGCTTTGCCGCCATTCGTGAAAAACCCGCAATCACCCGTGACGGCATAAAAGTTAATCTCACTATGAACGCAGGCCTACTAGCTGATCTGCCAAGCATCGACAGTTCAGGTGCCGAAGGTGTAGGCCTTTTCCGTACCGAATTACAGTTTCTCTTACGCAACAAAATGCCCAAACGCGCCGACCTTTATGGCCAATACGCCCGCGTCATGGACAGCGCAAAGGGCAAACCCGTCACTTTTCGCACACTTGACATTGGATCAGATAAAGTTGTCCCCTTCCTCAAACCTGAAGACGAACCAAACCCAGCTTTAGGCTGGCGAGCCATCCGCATTTCACTCGATAAACCCGGCATTATGCGAATGCAACTTGAGGCGATTCTGCGTGCTGCCAACGGACGCGCAGTTAACATCATGTTTCCATTCGTGGCACAGTTTGACGAATTCAAACAGGCCAAAGCGATGCTAGATAAGACTATCGAAAACGAACTTCGTTTGGGCCACAACGTTTCCAATAACATTAAAGTCGGCGCCATGTTGGAAACACCTTCACTAGCTTTTGCTCCAAAACAGTTTTTTGAGATGGCTGACTTTATTTCCATCGGCGGCAACGATCTAAAACAGTTCTTTTTTGCTGCCGACCGCGAAAATGAAAGAGTTCGTCGGCGCTATGATACGCTGAGTGTCAGCTTTCTGACCTTCATCGAACTAATTGTGAGCCGCTGCCATGAATTCGAGACCCCAGTCAGCTTTTGTGGCGAAGACGCGGGCCGCCCTCTTGAAGGCATGTGCTTTGCCGCAATGGGCCTCAGATCATTGTCTATGCGCCCAGCATCTATTGGTCCAGTAAAAGACCGTTTGTTGAACGTCGATTTGGCGAAATGCAAAAAGGCCATCGATGCGTCCCGCATGTCCGGGGTGCAGTCCGTGCGTGACGATATCCGCAAATGGTATTCTGATAATTATCGCTGAAGCAGAACCCGTGCGGCCGCTTCCGCCTCCAGCGTAATCACATCACCTGCCAACATCCGCGCGATTTCTTTAGTCCGCTCTTCGTCATTCAGCTTAACCACCGTTGACGTGGTTACTTCGTTAACCACAGTCTTGGAAACTTGCCAATGGTGCGCGCCCTGTGCCGCCACTTGCGGTGAATGCGTAACAGCTAAAATCTGAGCACTTTTAGCCAGGGCTGCCAGCCGGCGTCCAACCGCGTCCGCTGTTGCGCCACCAACACCACGATCAATCTCGTCGAAGATCAGCGTTACTCCCTCGTTCTGCCGAGCCAAACAGATCTTTAATGCCAGTAAAAAACGTGACAATTCACCGCCTGATGCAATCTTTTCAATAGGTCCAAATTCCGCACCTGGGTTTGTGGCGACTGTGAACGCAACCATGTCACACCCGTTGGCACCGGCAGCTATATCCGTCATTTGTGTTTTAAAAACTGCTCGCTCCATTTTGAGCGGCTTCAACTCAGAGACCATCGAATTATCGAGTTCAGCGGCAGCTTTTTGACGCTCGACTGTTAACTTATCCGAAATTCTTTTGTATACAAAATTAGCTTTCGATAACTCATCCTCTAACCCTGCAATCTGTTCAGTACGATTATCAATCGCCTCCAATTGGCCGCGCAATTCATCTGTAAACTCTGCCAAGTTGTCCGACAAAATATTATGCTTTCGTGCCAAATCGCGAATTGCAAACAACCGCTCCTCTGCTTCTTCTAAATCTGATGCGTCAAAATCCAGCGAACGTAAACAATCGTTTATTCCTCGCTGGGCGTCTGCCAACTCAGATGCAGACCGCATCAGAGCCGCAATTGGTTCTTCTAGGCGCTCTTCAATACTATTGGACGATGTCTCTAACCAGCGCAGGGCATCCATCATTGCGCCCTCAGCCGCATCCAAACCGAGGGCGTGAGAAGCCTTTGAAATGTTCTCTCGCACTTTTTCCGCACTTCGCATCAGCCGACGCTTCGAGTCAAGCACCACTTCTTCACCCGGTTCTGGCGCAAGATCTTCCAACTCTTTCACAGAATGGTTTAGAAAATCAACATCGACCTTCGCCTTTTCCAACCCAATCCGAGCTGTGTCTAACATTTTTTGTATGTTCTGAACCGCTTCCCATGCCTTACTGACAGGGTCAAGTTCCAACCCCGCAAAAGTATCGAGCACCCCCCTATGCACCTTTTTATCCAACAAACCACGATCATCATGCTGTCCATGTAACTCAACCAAATTGTTCGATAAAATCCGCAGTAACTCGCCCGAAACACGGCGATCGTTTATAAATGCGGTCTTGCGCCCGTCGGGAGAGTTGGTTCGTCGTAGTATCAACTCGTCGCTATGCGCGAAATCATGCATCTCCAAAATCTTCGATACAGGATGGTCTATGGCAATATCAAATACTGCCGTCACTTCACCTCGATCCGCACCCTTCCGCACCAGATCAGCCCGCCCGCGCCAGCCCAGCACAAATCCTAGGCTATCCAACAAAATAGATTTCCCCGCACCTGTTTCGCCAGTTAATACGTTCAGGCCCGTCTGGAACTCCAAATCCAATCGGTCAATTAACAACAAATTTCGGATGTAAAGGCCACGAAGCATAGAACGCTACAACCATTCGCCCCGTACGGCCTGACGCCAAATCTTTTGCAACCAGCCTTGGCTAACCGCATTCGCGTCGTCGATGGAGACGCCACGACCGGTAAGCAGAACGAAGGAGTCATTATACCAATCTGTAGATCTAAAATTATGCCCAAGAATGGCGCCCGCCGTCTGCGCATCAGCTGTGAGTCCGAGCGATAAATAAGACTCAACCAAACGGTGTAGAGCTTCCGGTGTTTGCGTTGTTGTTTGAAAGTCCTCAACAACTACACGGAACCGATTGATCGCTGCACCAAAATGTCCTTTTTTCATATAGAAACGGCCAATGGCCATTTCTTTACCCGCAAGATGGTCCAGAGCTAGGTCGAACTTCAACAAAGCCGAAGACGCGTATTCACTGTCAGGATAAAGCTCTACCGTTGTACGCAATGCCTGCAAAGCTTGGAACGTTATACCTTGGTCGCGGCTTACGTCATCAATCTGGTCATAAAATGAGAGAGCAATCAGATACTGTGCGTAGGCGGCATCATTATCCCCTGGATAAAAATCCAAATAGCGTTGCGCTGCGCCACGGCTCTCTTCGTAAAGTTTGGATTGATGGTATGCAAAAGCAGACATTATGATCGACCGCTTCGCCCACTCAGAGTAAGGGTACAAGCGCTCCACTTCAGTGAACAAAACAGCAGCCTCTTCAGCGCCACGGCGTTTAGTCAGCTTAGCTTCAGCCTGTTGAAAAATCTGCTCTGGCGGAATTTTGTCTAAAGGTACGTCTTGTTTACTTAAACTGGCGCAACCCACACTGATAGAAATCGACACTATTGCCGCACTCAGCACAATACGTTTTCCATAAGAAGCCATAATTTGGATTACCTCGTCTAGCTCGCTCAACTATTGAGTGAACTTTTAGAGTATCTAGCATAAAATCCACAAAGAAAAAACGATTTTGCACCGTTAATAGGCAACTTTTCCGGTGTAATGGAATTACTTTTAAGCCTGTACAAAATCGGTTGCCTCGATATGCGCTCCGGGAAGGTCGTTCCATTGTGTGGGAGTGACATCAATCATCTCCCAAGCTTCAGGATCAGAAAATAACTCCCGTAGCAATAAATTATTTGCACGGTGCCCCGCAAATTTACCGTGATAGCGCCCGATAATTGGGTTACCAGCTAGAGCTAAATCACCCACGGCGTCCAGCATCTTATGGCGCACACATTCATCTGCACGACGGAAACCTTCTGGGTTCAACACACTACTACCATCAACAACAATGGCATTTTCTAAACTACCACCAAGAGCCAGGCCGGCAGACCACATCATATCTACGTCTTTACGCCTACAAAACGTACGACAGTTGCTTAACTCGCGCACAAACGCGCCATTAGACATTTTGAGAAATTTAGACTGCTGACCAATCGCTGGTTCGTTATAGTCGATCTCAAAACCTATCTCGATGCCGTCCGCAGGTGAAAGACTGGCGCAAAATCCTTCCATAGCTATGTGGACATCCTTCAGTATACGGATTGCGCGCAGCGGCGCGACTTGTTCCTCCAAGCCACTTTTCAAGATTGCAGCAACAAATGGCGCAGAACTGCCATCCATGATTGGGATCTCTGGACCGTCCACCTCAATTACCGCGTTATGGACACCCGTACCTGCCAAGGCGGCGACAAGATGTTCCACAGTGGAGACTTCAACGCCAGCATTATTGGCAACCCGTGTACACAGTTGAGTGTCATTAACGTGGTCATACAATGCGGGGATTAAGTTGTCGCGATCCGTTATGTCCACACGACGTAACCAGATCCCATATCCAGCCGGAGCAGGGACGACACGCACTATCGCT
>DLZA01000161.1:9772-11511 GCA_003447515.1 Paracoccaceae bacterium | reverse complement strand
TTGTGGAGATTACGCGCAGGCGGTAATGGATTTAGGAGCGACGATTTGCACCCCTCGCTCACCCACCTGTGGAATTTGTCCTTGGATAAAGCATTGTGAAGGGTATAAAGTAGGGGATGCGGCGACTTATCCGCTTAAAACGCCGAAAAGGGTGAAACTTGTGCGTCAGGGTGTGGCTTTTGTGGCTATTCGCAAGGACGGTGCGGTTTTGATGGAGCGTCGGCCGGACAAGGGGCTGCTCGGAGGAATGCTTGGCTGGCCTGGGACGGAGTGGTGTGAAGAGGCTGTAGAAGGTCAGCCACCCATCGACGGCGAATGGAAACAAGTGGGTGACGTTCGACACACTTTCACACACTTTCATCTGGAATTAGCCGTGTTTGCCGCGGAAGTGGTTGACGGAGATCCTTCAACTGGATCGTTTTTACCGAGAGAAAAATTTTCACCGTCAGATCTGCCAACTGTGATGCGAAAGGTTTGGGATGTGGCGTCAAAACGGTAGGCGGCTAGACCTTAATTGTTCCATTAGCCGACCATGCGTCAAAGATTTTAAGTGCTGCATCTGCAAAGGCCTGATCATTGATGTGGGCGTCAACCTCGGTCAGTGAGATGGGATCCTTGATCACTTTGCGAATTTCATCTGTAAATGCTGCGAGCCCTTCTGGATCATGCGCCACGTCACCTTCTTTGTCCCATTCTTCAACACCTTGCAACGGCATGATAAAGTGAGTAGGCGCTGCAGATTTGGACAAACGTTCAGTAATGGCTTGTGCTGTTTCGCGGCGCTCGTCGTTGTTCAGCGCTGATGATTTGATCAGGCGATTGTGTTCATGAAACGGGCGATCAGTATAGCGATCTGGGATGGCTTGCCAGCCTGCGAAATCAATAAGATCAAGACACCCAGGTGCAACGATTTGCGGCGTGTTAGATGCACCCGCATTGAGCATCCGATCCGTGCCTCCGTTTACCACGGACCCTGCCAATAGGTTGCCAAGCTCGGGTAGGGCGAAATCCATCACGCAACAGAATTTTCCCTGCCGTGCGAGGGATTCGTAGGCCATGCCGCCCATGCCTGTTGCGTGGAAAATGGCAACTTCATACCCGCGCTCTTCCAATGCTGGTTTGAGCATTTTCATGTATGTCAAGCATGATGATCCCAGGGAAGTCATCCCCACAATAGGGCGGTCAGCGCTTGGGGGTTCAACGGTGCGGGCAGCACCAAGAACTGCACCCGCCGCCTGTGAAAGGGATGCTTTGCAGATCGAGTTCAGACCATAAAGTCCACCAGCCCAGAGGATCATTTGGATATCGGCGGACAGGCGGTCTGGTGGTATGATAGGGGAGAAGGATACGGTTGAAACAACGTATTTTGGTACGCCTATTGGCAAAGCTTGGCAGATATCGAGTGCGACGTCCGTGCCCATTGTACCACCGAGGATGACGACTCCGTCGAATTTTCCTTCTGCATGAAGGCTCAGGGCCAACGCCGAAGACCCGCGTGCCATGATCTGCATCGCAGTGTTTTCATCCCTTGTATCTATAGCCGCTTGGATGGAGCTGTCAGCGGCCGCTGCCACGTCGTGTTTGGTGATATCGCAGGGTTTTGATGGATCGCCAAGGACGCTGATGTCCATAGTCAGAACGCCGCCCCCTTGGGATGTGATCCGTTCTGCCATGTATAGTAGTTCGGTGTCTTTCGTGTCGTAGGTTCCGACGATTAGGATGGTTTTGTTAGACATATG
>DLZA01000161.1:6975-9391 GCA_003447515.1 Paracoccaceae bacterium | reverse complement strand
TTGCGGTTTTCGGCATTTGGTATTTCCATACGCGTGACGATCCACCCCACATAGGTGCAGGCACGTAATGCGATGAACAGTGGCAGATGCGTGATGTTGATCGGACGCACTGATTGGTATCCTTCAATCAAAGCGGTGGTCAATTCAGATTCTAGTGGTTCGCCTTTTAGGCGAAACAGGGTCGTCGCCAATTCAAACAGACGAAAACCATGACCGCCGTCGTCGAAATCAATCAGCCGCAGAATTTCGCCATCAATCAGAACGTTTTCGCGCAGCAGATCAGCGTGGATTAGGCCGAAATCGTGGTCCCTTTCTGTCAGTGCTGTGCGGGCTTGATCGCGAAATCGTTCCAACAGCTCCTGCTGACCATGCGCCAGTGTTGGGTTTTCCCAAAAACGCCCCCAAAGCGGGGTGTCGCCCAGTAACCCTTTGGCATCCCACACAGGGCGTGTGAAATCTGTGGGTGGGATCCAGTTGTCAGATGCCAAGTGCAGGCGGGCCATGGATTGTCCCAAAGCAAAGAAAGTGCTTGTTGGATCATCAAGGTCAAATGGCGTGCCATGCGCGCCAAGTTGTTTGCCTGGCAGCCAGGACAGCATATCGAATTGCACGCTATTCAGGGTCACCAAATACGCACCCGCTTGTGTTGGGATTGGTTTGGGCACGTCTAGACCAGCGTCGTCCAGCGCAGCCATCCAGTTTAGCTCGGATGCAAGCTGTGCATCGCTGCGATAGCCTTGGCGGTGTTGGCGGAGCGCATAGTCACCAGTTGCTGTTGTCACGTGGTAAACTTTATTCTCGCGCTCTGCGGCAAGGGTCATTTTGGTTGGGGTAATAGCCCAGTGGGACAGCGCAGTTTCGGCCATCATAGCTGCACATCCGTTAAGACATTATCCAGTGTTTCGATCAATTGATCCGCATTCGCACGGGTGAATTGCAGGTTTGGGCGGATTTTTAATGTGTTGTAATGTACACCGATTTTATTGAGCAGAATGCCACGGTTTTTCAGTTCTTCAATCACGCGGAGAATGTAATCTGTAGCGGGGGCCTTGGTAGTTCGATCTGTCACAAACTCTGCCCCAAAGAACAGACCCTTTCCTCGTACATCGCCAATAATTTCATGTTTTCTTGCGAGGCTTTGCATCATGGACTTCGCATAAGCGCCGACGTCATCGGCCTGTGCCATTAATCCCTCGTGTTCGATCACGTCCATCACAGCCATGGCGGCGGCACAAGACACAGGGTTGCCTCCAAACGTGTTGAAATACCGAAACGCAGTACGGAATTCATGCATGATATCGGCGCGGGTCACGACGCCTGCAATCGGGTGACCATTGCCCATTGGTTTGCCGATAGTCACGATGTCAGGCGTGATACATTGATATTGGTGTCCCCAAAAATGTGATCCGATGCGGCCAAACCCTGGCTGGACTTCATCCGCAATCAGAATGCCACCTGCGTCATGCACGATTTTTAATGTTGCGTCGAGGAAGCCAGCGGGCAGATCGGGAAAGCCTTCGTTTGCGAAGAAGGGGCAAAGGATGAGGGCGGAGAACCCATGTTCGGTTGCTTCGAGTTTTTTGATATTGGCGCTGACCTGATCGGCAAAAAACTGTGCAGGATCGTTTGTGGCAGGACGGTAGCTATCGGGTGTTGTCACAAAGCGTATATGGTTGGATTTGCCCAGCTTTGGTGTGTTGGTTTTGGATAATTGCGACACGGTCGAAGTATTACCGTGATAGGTATGATCCGTAGCGATCAAGCCTGTTTTGCCTGTCATCGCTTCGGCCATACGCAGTGCGACATCATTGGCTTCGGACCCCGTACAACACAACAGTGCAGTGTTCAGCGGATCGTCAAAGCTTGCTGTCAGACGTTCGGTGTAATCAAGGATACCTTCGTGCAAATACCGCGTGTGCGTGTTCAGCGTGGCGGCTTGTTTCGAAATCGCTTCAACCACGTGGGGGTGGCAGTGCCCAACATGCGGGACGTTGTTGTAGCAATCGAGGTATTTCTTCCCATCTGCATCCCACAGCCAAACGCCGCTGCCGCGCACCAGATACACTGGGTCGTCATAGAAGGTGGACATGTTTGGCCCCAGCGTTTTGTCACGCCGATCAAGAAGAGATTGTTTCGTAGTCACAGTTGTATCCATGCGGTTTTGAAGTTGGTGAATTTTGACAGTGCATGCAACGATTTGTCTGATCTGTTACCTGATTGTTTGTGCCCGCCTAGCGGCACGGTGTTGTCCTTGTATGCTTTTTTACTGCGGATCATTATTCAATCCATCGGTTGAAATAATGATTGCGCAAATGTACGATTAATGTCAAACAAAAATCGTATCATTTGCAACGAAAGGCGGAGGCTTGAGCACTGTCGACAAAGCGCTAGAGGTTCTGGGATTGTTTTCAGAAGT
>DLZA01000161.1:1980-6580 GCA_003447515.1 Paracoccaceae bacterium | reverse complement strand
TGGCAGCACTGGAAACCCAAGGGTTTTTGGAGCAAGACGCGTTAAGCCGTGCCTATCATTTAGGGCCAGCTGTGACCCGCCTTTCCGTTGTGCGAGAGATCACATACCCAATTGAAATGGCCGTTAAAAATGTGATGGCCAAGTTGGTTCAAGATACGCGTGAGACCGTTCATCTCTCGCATGCGCAAGGCGCTGGCCTGAGCAGTGTTGCGATTGTGGAAACCACCGTGCGCAATACGCGGGTTTATATTGACCCATCCGAAATTTTGCCCTTGCACCTGACAGCATCAGGGACCGCGTATTTGTCGCAAGAGCCAGAAGAGAAAGCGCAGAAGCTTTTGCATCGATCTTTTCAAAAATTCCCGCCGTCCGACGCCGTTACAGTCGAAGAGGCTAACAACTTAATCCGTTTGGCAGCCGTTAAAGGATACTCTGTAGCGGATGCCACGTTTGACTATGATGTGGTTGGAATGGCCGCGCCTGTGTTTGCATCATCTGGTGCACCATGCGGGGCGGTTGCAGTCGCCACACCAAAGTCGCGGTTTGATGCAGAAACACAGGAGCGGATCGCCGCCTTTCTGGTTCCTGCTGCGCACAAAATTTCAAGAATACATGGTGCGCCGCAAATGGCCCATCAAAATGCAGCAGAATAATATGGACTCATTTCAAAGGATAAGACCATGAAAGACGATAACTTCCTCCGCGAGAACAATGCCCGTCATATGTGGCATCCGATGGGGCACCAAGGGCAGCAACAGGCCAATCCGCCTGCGATTATTACGGGCGCATCTGGGGTGCGGATAACGGATATTGACGGGCGCGAAATGGTTGATGCTGTTGGTGGGCTGTGGAATGTGAACCTTGGGTATTCCTGTGATCCTGTCAAAGACGCGATTTCCAATCAGTTACAGGAACTGCCCTATTACTCATCCTTTGCAGGTACGTCTAATGATGCCGCGATTGAACTGTCTTGGATGCTGCGCGAATTTTTTGCGCCCGAAGGCATGGGGCGTGCGTTCTTTACCTCTGGTGGGTCGGATTCTGTGGAAACGGCGCTGCGTTTGGCACGACAATATCACAAGATCAAAGGCGAGCAAACACGGACGAAGTTTCTATCTTTGAAAAAGGGCTATCACGGCACGCATTTTGGTGGTGCGTCGGTGAACGGGAACAACAAATTCCGTACAGCATATGAGCCTTTGTTGCCGGGGTGTCGTCATCTTCCAGCGCCTTACACGTATCGCAATCCGTTCAATGAAACGGATCCCGCGAAGCTGTCGCAGTTGATCTTGCAAGCGGCTGAGGACGAGATTATGTTTGAGGGTCCAAACACAATTGCGGCGTTCATTATGGAACCTGTTCTGGGTGCTGGCGGTATTATGGTTCCCCATGAAACCTTTATGCCAGGTATGCAACAGTTGTGTTCCAAGCATGGTATCTTGATGATTGCAGATGAGGTGATCACGGGTTTTGGTCGCACGGGCGATTGGTCTGGTTCGCGACATTGGGGCGTACAACCTGATTTCATGTGTACTGCCAAAGCAATTACTAATGGGTATTATCCGTTCGGGGCCTGCATGATTGCAGAACACGTGGCCGAGGTGTTTGAACGAGCGGGGGCTGATGGTTTTGTTGGTCATGGTTATACCTATACTGCGCACCCTGTTGGTGCGGCGGCGGCGATTGCCTGTCTAAAAGAAACAGAACGGTTGGATGTGAAAACCAACGCAGCAGCCCGTGGTACGCAGATGTTTGAGGGCGCGAAACGGTTGATGGAAAAACACTCTGCCATCGGTGACGTCCGCGGTGGGCATGGTTTGATGACGGGTATTGAGTTTGTGAAAGACCGGGCCACCAAAGCGCCGATGGACCCAAGTTTTGGCCTGTCTGTGCAAAAGGTGGCGATGGACAACGGTGTTATGCTACGCGCCTCTGGCCCGAACATCCTGTTGTCTCCACCATTGATCATTTCAGAGGTCGATGTAGGTGTAATTTTGAACGCCATCGACGCGGGTCTGACTGCAACAAGCTATTAACAGGTTGCGGCAAAGGTAAGCATGCTCGCATTTTGATTTGTTTGCTCCAATTTTTTGTGTCAGATTTCACGAAAGACTGGAGCAGGCATGTCGCAACAGGCCATCAGAACTGATTTTATAGCAGCGTTGCCATTTTGGATTTCACTGGTCTATGTGCCGATCCTTGCCTTTGCCGGATGGCAAGGAGGCGTGTGGCTGTGGCTAACGCCGATCTATGGCTGGTGGGCAACAAGCCTTATTGATTTTGTAGCAGGGTTGCACACGGACAATCCCGATACAGAAACCCCTGACGAAGACCTGAAATGGTATACGGCAATCACGCTAGTCTGGCCGTTTGTGCAGTTTCTGCTGGTGTTCGGTGCGCTGTACTATGCTGCCAATACGGACCGTCTGACCACAGCGCAGGCGTGGTTGTTTATTGGGACAGTTGGTATTGCATCTGGCGCAATCGGGATCAATTACGCCCATGAATTGATGCATCAGAGAACGAAATTTGAACGGTTTCTGGGTGACTTCTTGATGACGATGGTGCTGTACGGCCATTTTAGAAGCGAACATTTGTTGGTGCACCACCGCTATGTCGGGACGCCGCGTGATCCTGTGACTGCTCTATACAACGAAGGGTTCTACCTTTTCTTTCCGCGTGTTTTGCGTGGTTGCTTTAAATCCGCATTGGGTGCCGAAGCCGCGATGCTGGCCCGTAAGAATTTGCCTGCCACTGATTTCAGCAACCCGTTTTGGAAATACGCGGCATGGCAGCTTGGCTTCCTAATCCTCGCCTTCGTGCTGAGTGGGTGGTTCGGTGTTGGCTTGTTCTGTGTGCAGGCCTTTGTTGCGATTTTTCAGTTGGAGTTGGTGAACTACATCGAACACTATGGCCTGACACGTCGGCATTTGGGTGAAGGGAAATACGAACATGTTCTGCCGCGGCATTCGTGGAATGCGGCGCATCGCTATTCGAACCTAATGTTGATCAATTTGCAGCGCCATTCGGATCATCACTATAAGCCCAACAGACGGTTTCCTCTGTTGCAAACCTATGATGCAGATGAAGCACCGCAGCTACCCTATAGCTATCCGATTATGACGATCATGGCGACGTTTCCGCCGCTGTGGAAACGGTTTATGAACCCGAAGGTGCGTGCGTGGCGGCGCAAGTATTACGCGGATGTGGAGGATTGGAATCCTTATAACAAAGCACTTAATCCGCAGCCACCGTAGGCGAGTATTTTAAGAATAAAGAAGTGGGGCGCGGAGATTTATCCGCGCCCCAATGCGTTTTAGGAAACGTCGAATTCGAGCGGCTTGACGCTCGAGAACATGCCTGTAGCTTCGAGCTTCGCAAGCACCTCTGCTGGCGGTTGCGCATCAAGGTAAAGAAGCGCGATTGCGTCCTTACCAGCGTCCTTACGACCAAGCGTAAAGTTTGCGATGTTCACACCATTTTTGCCCATAGTCTGGCCGAGTGTACCGATAATGCCAGGGACATCCTCGTTGGTAGTATAGAGCATATGACGGCCCACTTCGGCGTCGATATTTATACCTTTGATCTGGATAAATCGTTGTTTACCATCGGAAAATACGGTTCCTGCTATTTCGCGTTCTTTACTGGCAGTTTTCACAGTAAGCTTGATGTAGCTGTCAAAGGTACCTGATTTTTCTTGCGTAGTGGTAGAGCATTTAATTCCCCGTTCCGTGGCGAGTAGAGGTGCAGAGACCATATTGACCTCAGGGTTTTGAGCCTTCATTACTCCTGCTATGGCGGCTGAGTTTAGTGCTTTTGTATTCATTTCAGCAACTTTACCATCATAGAGGATATTGATGCTTTCTATTGCTTCATCCGTCATCTGGCCCACAAATGCTCCAAGGTGTGAGGCGAGTTTCACGAACGGTGAGAGGATTGGTGCTTCCTCTGCCGTAATACTAGGCATGTTGATCGCGTTTGTAACTGCTCCGTTATTGAGATATTCACTGATCTGTTCAGCTACTTGGAGGGCGACGTTTTCCTGTGCTTCGGTCGTGGCCGCGCCGAGGTGCGGGGTAACGACCACATTAGGCAAGTTGAACAGTGGACTGTCTGTGGCGGGCTCTACTGCAAACACGTCAAAAGCTGCGCCTGCAACTTGGCCTGATTTTAAGGCTTCAGCGAGGGCGTATTCGTCCACTAAACCACCGCGGGCGCAGTTTATGATCCGCACGCCTGGCTTCATTTTTGCGATTGCTTCAGCATTGATCATGCCAGCAGTTTTGTCAGTTTTTGGGACGTGTAGCGTTATGAAGTCAGCGGTGAAGAGTAGTTCGTTGAATTCAACTTTTTTGACGCCTAGGTCGGCTGCGCGTTCTTCGGATAAAAATGGATCGTAGGCAATAACTTTCATTTTGATGCCCAAAGCACGGGAAGCAGTGATGGAGCCGATGTTACCAGACCCGATTAGGCCGAGTGTTTTGCCTGTGAGTTCGACGCCCATAAATTTAGATTTTTCCCATTTCCCTGCATGTGTAGATTCCGATGCTTGAGGGATTTGACGCGCGACGGCGAACATCATTGCGATGGCGTGTTCTGC
>DLZA01000161.1:0-1597 GCA_003447515.1 Paracoccaceae bacterium | reverse complement strand
GCAGCGTTTAAATCAACGTTGTCAACTCCGATACCAGCACGGCCAATGACCTTCAGATTAGTCGCATTGCGGAGAATTTTTTCGGTAACTTTGGTTGCAGAGCGTATGGCTAGGCCATCGTATTCGCCAATCCGTTTGAGGAGTTCGATTTTATCTTTTCCAAGTTCAGGCTCGAAGTCGACTTCGATGCCATTGTCGCGAAAGATTTGTACTGCCGTCGGGCTGAGTTTGTCTGATACTAGAACTTTAGGGGCCATTTTGGGCGTTCCTTTTGAGTGCAAAAAAGTTGTAAGAGGCCAAGCGTTAAGTGCTAGGCAGTCAATTTTTATTGATTGATTTCAGTGTTGAAAGCCCAGTCAATCCAAGGCATTAACGCTGTGATGTCGGAGGTTTCCACCGTTCCACCGCACCAAATACGTAGGCCCGCAGGGGCATCTCGATAGGCGCCAATGTCAAAGGCAACGCCCGAATTGTCTAAACGTCTTGCTACCGCTTTGGCGAAAGATGCTCCATCTTTAATACGCTCATCTACGAATTTTAGACAAACGGAAGTGTTGGACCGCATCCGTGGGTCTGCTGCGAGAAATTCGAGCCACGGTGTCATGTCTGCAAAGTCTTCGATGGCTGCAAGGTTTGCGTCAGCTCGCGCTTTCAGGCCTTTTTGGCCGCCAACTGATTTTGCCCAATTTAGCGCAAAAAGGTAGTCCTCAACGCAGAGCATCGAGGGCGTATTGATCGTTGCACCTGTGAAGATTCCATCAATCAATTTTCCAGCTTTTGTCAGGCGAAAAATTTTTGGTAGTGGCCATGAGGGCGTATATGATTCCAACCTAGCAACCGCACGTGGAGAAAGAACTAGCACGCCGTGCGCTGCTTCACCGCCGAGTACTTTTTGCCAAGAAAAGGTGGTGACGTCGAGTTTGTCCCAAGCAAGATCTTGTGCAAAAGCTGCGCTTGTTGCGTCGCAGATTGTAAGCCCTTCTCGATCAGCAGGGATAAAGTTGCCGTTTGGAACTCGAACACCCGATGTTGTACCATTCCAGGTAAATACTACGTCATCCTTAAAATTGATTGCAGTTAGATCTGGAAGTTGACCGTATTCCGCATGGTGGTGGGTTACATCAAGTTTTAGTTGTTTGGTCACATCGGTGACCCACCCTGCTCCAAAACTCTCCCATGACAACATAGATACGCCGCGCGCACCAAGCATACACCACATGGCCATTTCGACGGCCCCTGTGTCTGATGCAGGAACAATGCCAATCTTGTAATCAGCAGGTACGCCAAGCACCTCGCGAGTGGTTTCAATGGCGGTTTTTAGTCTAGATTTACCAATTGCAGCGCGATGCGAGCGCCCTGAAGGGGCATCGATTAATGCCGTGACTGACCACGTAGGTGGTTTCGCACAGGGGCCAGAAGAAAAACGTGGATTTTGCGGACGTGTGTCCGGCTTTGGATAAGTCATCAGTGGTAACCTTACAGTTATATGCCCTTCGTTGGGGAAGGGTGTCCCACGTTTGCGTCTATGGAAACTCAATAAAAATAGCAACATGAAACAGTACTTATTTTGCAAATAAGATTTAGCTTTTTGCAAAAT
>DLZA01000283.1 GCA_003447515.1 Paracoccaceae bacterium | reverse complement strand
TTTGACATCACAGCTGGGATTATACGAGCATATCAGGTCTATCAGAGCCTGTACACTTTGAATTCCGTGATCTTTTTGAACTTTGGCCCCCACAGGACCTTACTTCATCTCTTGCGCTTCCATTAAGGCGCGCAACAGATTTTCCTCAGACATGTCATCCTTGGGTTTATCCTGGTCTGTTCCCATCAGCAGCGCCATCTGATCTTCTTCTGGCTCGTCAACTTCAATCTGCGTCTGGTGACTCTCAATCGCGCCTTCGCGCAATTGGTCAAACGTAAGTGTCTCCTCCGCAATTTCGCGCAAAGCAACAACCGGGTCTTTGTCATTGTCGCGTGGAACAGTGATCTCTCCGCCAGTTGAAATTTCCCGAGCACGGTGCGCAGCAAGCATTACCAACTCAAAGCGGTTTGGGATTTTGTCGACGCAGTCTTCAACGGTTACGCGTGCCATGGATCACCTAAATAAACAGTTTCAAAGGAGAATATTCGCCTAGACCGTTTTTTGGGGGATTGCAAGGCCAAAGCACGTAAAATTACATACTATGAGACTTGCTTTAGTGGACATATTTGCATCAGTTCAGCCTTCGAAAATCCCGCCAAGATGTCCTTAATCAAAACACCTGTGACAGGATGCACCCAATCAGGCTCAACATCGCATAAGGGAACTAGCACAAACAGGCGATCTTGCACACGCGGGTGAGGCAAGATCAACTGATCAGGTGTACAACTTATTTGCTTTTTCAGTGGCATCTCGCGCCACGTTCGATGCACCTGCTCATTAGGTGCAACGCAGCCAGCAAAATCGATCAGATCTAGGTCTAAAATGCGCGCCTCCCAGCGTCGATCTCGCGTGCGACCGAACTCTGCTTCGACCTGATGCAATAGTGCCAAAATTTCCACTGCACTTAAGTCTGTTTTTGCCATAATCACACCGTTCACAAAGTCGGGCCCCGATCCTACGGGGTAAGCAGGCGTTTTATAGAATGGGCTAATTTTGATTTTTTTAAAACCCTTCTTCGACAAGGCTTGCAAAGCTTCATTAATAACCTTGGTTGACACACCGATATCCTCAGATCCATTAGAGCCGAACGCAATCAAGCACTTTGATTGTTCCAAGGTGAATTGTTTTTGTTGCAGTTCCAAATTATATTCCTATTCTCCTTACAGAGCGACCATTTATAAGTACGCAACAATCAATAACACATCAACTGGTCAGACACTTTGGAAGGACCAAACATGTTCTATCGCGACGAGCGTTTGGCATTACTCATTGACGGCTCAAATCTTTACGCAGCAGCTAAAGCACTAGGCTTTGACATAGACTACAAGCGTCTCAGAACAGAATTCATGCGGCGCGGGAAATTACTGCGAGCGCTCTACTACACCGCTATCTTGGAGAATGACGAGTATTCTCCTATTCGGCCCCTCGTGGATTGGCTGAACTACAATGGCTTTAACATGGTCACAAAGCCAGCCAAAGAGTACACCGATGGCATGGGTCGTCGGAAAGTGAAAGGAAATATGGACATCGAACTTTGCGTTGATGCTATGGAGCTTGCCCCACACGTGGATCACATCGTAATCTTTTCTGGTGATGGTGATTTTCGTCCTCTAGTGGAAAGCCTGCAACGTAAAGGCGTTCGCGTTTCGGTTGTTTCCACGATCCGCAGCCAACCACCGATGATCTCGGACGAGCTGCGCCGCCAGGTGGACAACTTCATAGAATTAGACGAGCTGCGTGATGTCATCGGCCGCCCACCACGCCCGGATGTACCAGACATGCTAACTTCAGAATCAGAGTCCGACAGCAACTAATCACGTCACAAACCAGGCAAGAAAGCTTTGACGCACGTGGGTCCCTGCCAAACTTTTATTTGCAGTATGCAAATGGCGCCGCATTACTTGAAATTGGCTACGGAAACACACGCCTAACTAACAAAAAGCGGACGCCCTACATGGCGATATCCTGTGATATACTATTTATAGAATTTACAAAAAGAAATGATCCGCAGCCAATTTGTATACAGCAAAGCTTGCATGAACTGCGGCGCTCCCTTACACAACGTGAAACTTTCTTTAAGCACGGAAACAAACCTTTATGGCAAAAGCTCTCCGCGCGGATCAACTCAGTGCTTCCTTCAAACCTACCGAGAAAACATCACGTGACTGGGCACGAAGTCTGATCAAGTATCGACTTCCAAACAATAGACGCGCAATAGCCGAGCTTTCTATCACATTGTCCGCATTTGTTGCACTTTGGGCGTTAGCATGGTGGTCAATAGCGCTGCACCCAATGATTGCCATCGCTATTGCACTGATGAACGGTATGTTTCTTGTCCGTTTATTCGCAATCCAACACGATTGTGGCCACGGCTCATTCATCGTTAACAACAAGTTATCTGGTTGGATAGGGCGCTGCCTCGGTGTGCTTACCCTTACGCCCTATGCGGTTTGGAGCAAAACCCACGCCCAGCACCATTCCACGTCAGGCAATTTGGACCGACAAGGTATGGGTGATGTTGTTACACGCACAGTCTCGGAATACTTGGCACTATCGTTCGTGCAAAAATTCATCTATCGAGTTTACCGCTCTCCTTTTGTGTTGTTCGGCCTTGCACCCGTATACCTTTTTATTCTGCAAAATCGCATTCCGTTCGGATTTATGCGTCAGGGTGCATCATTGTGGGTTTCCTCGATGGGAACAAACGCGATGATTGGCTTGATAATTGCAAGTATTTATTATCTCGATGGATTCTTGCCACTAATATTAGTCTTCGCGCCTACCATTGTGGTAGCTTCAACTGTCGGGGTATGGCTATTTTTTATTCAGCATCAATTTGAAGATGGACACTTTGATCACGATAAAAATTGGGATATCCAAGACGCTGCATTCCATGGATCATCTCACTACAAGTTACCATCTGTTTTAAATTGGCTAACAGCGAATATAGGCATCCATCATGTCCATCATTTGAACTGCCGTATTCCGTTCTACCGCCTGGCAGAAGTTTTAAAAGATCACGAAGCCCTGGCACAAATGCAAACCATCACCCTAAGACAAAGCTTTAAATGCGCGCGCTTGCATCTTTGGGATGAAAATCAGCGCAAGTTACTGTCCTTCTCTGAAGCACGGGCATTGAAAACCTCGGCCTAGATCCTTTCTAAGGATCGCGCTATTGATTTAACTTTAGTTTATTGCGAAGGGTTAAGCCCATGATCAAACCGACACTAAACCTTTATATTGCAGCACCACGCGGATTTTGCGCGGGTGTGGATCGCGCAATAAAAATTGTGGAAATAGCGATAGAAAAATGGGGTGCACCTGTCTACGTGCGCCACGAAATCGTACATAACAAATATGTGGTCGACTCCTTGCGCGAAAAAGGCGCAGTCTTTGTTAAAGAACTAGAAGACTGCCCGGATGATCGCCCAGTAATATTCTCCGCCCACGGAGTGCCAAAATCTGTACCCGCAGCCGCTACAGCACGTGAGATGGTCTTTGTAGATGCAACCTGCCCTCTAGTCAGCAAAGTCCACATTGAAGCGGAACGCCACCACGGGAACGGGTTGCAAATGGTGATGATCGGGCACAAAGGCCACCCCGAAACTCTAGGCACGATGGGTCAACTACCAGACGGCGAGGTCCTTTTAGTCGAAACCACCGCTGAAGTTGCCACACTCAATCCAAGAGACCCAAACAGGCTTGCCTATATCACACAAACAACCTTGTCCGTCGACGACACAACCGAAATTGTGAGAGCGCTTAAAGCCCGTTTCCCCACAATCATCGGTCCACACAAAGAAGATATTTGCTACGCAACTACCAATCGCCAAGAAGCAGTCAAAGCAATTGCTTTGGAAATTGAAGCATTACTCGTAATTGGCGCACCGAACTCTTCGAACTCCAAGCGTTTAGTGGAAGTTGGTAAAAAAGCGGGCTGCGGTTATTCTCAGTTAGTTCAACGGGCAACAGATATTGATTGGCGGGCACTTAAAGGTATCAAATCCATCGGCGTCACCGCAGGCGCATCCGCACCAGAAGTGCTGATCAACGAAGTAATAGACGCCATTAAAGACCGCTATGATGTGATGTCTCAAACCGTAGAAACCAGCGTTGAGAACGTGACATTCAAGGTTCCCCGCGTCCTGCGCGATACCATCTCCTAATGAACATGCCACCCAGAACGCCCGCACTGCTGACTATGCTTGGCACAGCGCCTTTTATCATTGGTGCAGTCGGTGCCCACTCTAATGTCATCCTGACACTACTTCCTTATTTCAGCGTTGAGACCGTCATCAATTACGGGATCATTATTTTATCATTCATGACAGGCATTCTTTGGGGTTTCGCAGTCAAAGCACCCAAGAGCAAATCATCTTTTGCTTATATTTTAAGTGTGTTGCCCGCACTTTACGTGTTTTTCTTCGTTGCCGGCACAAATGCTAACAAACTGGACATGCTAATGTTTGGGTTCACTGTTCTTCTTGCTATCGATCTGTTTTTTCAAAGAATAGCACTTGCACCGGCATGGTGGATGACGCTTCGCATCCCTGTCTCCATGGTCGTGCTTTTTGCATTATTAACGACCCGTATAAACGTTTGATTCCCAAACATGACGACAGCTTTTTCTGTATGCAGGACAAATTTGGCAATCCATACCATCACAAAATATGTATAAAGTATTTGACGTGTGTTCATTAAAAACTTCAAAAAATGTTTGGCTTATCTTGATGCCCATGCCCAACCTTTCATCCACACCAATAAAAATGCCCAAATAGGCCCAACTTCGTCAGGAACATCACCCATTGCGCTAACATTCGATATACTCAAACAACAGGTTAGCAGGGGAATAATCGACACAGTGCTCGTGATGATGGTTGATATGCAAGGCCAACTAATGGGCAAACCTTTCTTCAAACCTTTAGCGATGCTCACGAAGCACTCATCAATTCCGATATGCCGCATGCTGCAATGGGCGACTAAGTCATAACTTTTTATAGCCGCGCCGCAGAATGAGAAATCGAAGTGTTTAACCACCTCGCCACAAACTACAAAATTGCTCAAGATTTTGAGCGCACCTAATTCTATAGTTGCCCCCACCCCTACTTTTCTGACATCGTTGGTACATGCTTTCAGAACAGCTCATCACCACCACCCCTGTCGTCTCACTGATCCCTGGTCCCGGCTTATTTTACAACCTCGCAATGGGCCTCAGTCAAGGCGGCCAAGCCATTGCTTGCAAATCCACAAACTCTAGCTTGAGTATTCTTTCACACCTCGCCATCCTTTCAGCTCTTGTTGAGTTGAAACGCTCATGACCGACAAACTTACATTAGAGATTTATGGCAAAAAAGCTCAAGATTACGTTAATATGATTGCGACAGATAAACCAAACTGTCACCTTCGCGCATTCATCGCTGCCGTTCCAAAGGGTGGTCACGCGCTAGATATTGGATGTGGCCCTGGCCATTCGGCTGCCGCCATGCAGGCCGCTGGCCTCACCGTAACAGCAATTGATCCCAGTCCAGAAATGTCGATCCTTGGAAAAGAACGTTTCGGCATCGACATCACTCAAGGAAGCTATGAAGACATTACCGAAAAAGCGCATTATGATGGGATTTGGTCCAGCTTTTCGATGCTCCACGTTCTTCGCACCGACGTGCCTAAACACCTCAACGCCATCAAACGAGCCCTAAAGCCAAACGGCACATTGGTGATTGGTGTTAAAAAAGGGACAGGTGAAGCACGCGACAGCATTGGCCGTCTTTATACCTATTTTACCCGTAACGAGCTTGACACACTTCTATGCAACGCAGGGCTGACCCCTACCGACCATTTTGAGGGATCAGAAGCAGGCCTCGCGGGAACTATCGATCCATTCATAATCGTGACTGCCTATGCCTAAACTCTACGCCTACACGGACGGCGCTTGTTCTGGGAACCCTGGCCCAGGCGGCTGGGGAGCACTGCTTATTGCCAAAGACGGCGACACCCTCCTCAAGTCCCGCGAATTGTTCGGTGGCGAGCGAAACACAACCAACAACCGCATGGAACTCCTTGCGGCAATCAACGCACTCAATGCATTGGAAATGCCAAGCACCATCACAGTTGTCACGGATAGTGTTTACGTTAAAGATGGTATCACTAAGTGGATCTTTGGGTGGAAGTCGCGGGGCTGGAAAACTGCAGCTAAAAAGCCTGTAAAAAACGTGGAACTTTGGAAAGACCTCGACGCTGCAACACAACGCCACTCAGTTACTTGGGAATGGATCAAAGGCCATGCAGGCCATGAAGAAAACGAGAAAGCAGACGAACTCGCACGCGCGGGCATGGAACCATTTAAGTAAGAAAATCGCCCCACTAGATTCCTCGATTATGACTCA
>DLZA01000341.1:6713-12956 GCA_003447515.1 Paracoccaceae bacterium | reverse complement strand
TATAATAAACACCTCAATGGTGTGAAATGTTTTTCACCTGTACCACTAGCACAAAGATCTGTTTAATCTACTGCGGCCTGCGCAATGGATACATACTGGCCTGCACCAAATTAGATCCCAAATCCATCACTCGGTAGCATGATTTAGAGGCCTGATCTTATATTATAGCTTTGTGCGGCACCGACTAAGCATGAAGGCCTTAATTCGCGGGATAAGGTTCCCAGTCGCGACTTTCTCACAGACCTCATAACTGCACTTTATAGTCATAGAAGCACGTTATTATTCAGTCCAACTTGACCTCAATCGCTTGCCATATCTTTTCGGCAACGTTGACTCCATCAAAGCGCTCCAACTCTTGAATACCTGTGGGGGAGGTCACATTGATCTCGGTCAAACTCCCACCAATCACGTCGATCCCAACTAAAATTTGACCCTTTTCACGTAGAAGGGGACCAATTTCAGCACAAATTTTACGATCACGATCTGACAAAGAAACTTTTTCCGGTCGACCACCAACATGCATATTGGATCGCGTTTCGCCATCGGCAGGAATGCGGTTAATGGCACCTACAGGTTCCCCATTTACTAGGATCACACGCTTGTCGCCTGACGAAACATCAGGTAAAAACTTCTGAGCAATTAACGGCTCATTGTTAATGCCGCTAAATAACTCGTGCAGAGATTCCATATTGCGATCTGCCGCATCTAAACGGAACACGCCAGCACCACCATTACCATACAAAGGCTTTAGAATGATGTCCTGATGTTTATCTTTAAACGCTTTCAAAGTCTCGATATCACGCGCAATTGTAGTCGGTGGCGTTAAATCAGGAAATTGCAGCACTAACAATTTTTCTGGAAAATTTCGTACCCACATCGGGTCATTCACGACCAAGGTATCAGGGTGTATCATATCGAGAATATGGGTTGTGGTGATATAACCCATGTCAAACGGAGGGTCCTGACGCAGCCAGACTACATCCCAATTCGCAAGATCAATTTTTTCCTCTGGCTGCAAGGTCACATGATTGCCCAACTCGCGGCGCAGTTCTACACGATGCCCCTTTGCTGTAACATGCCCTTCTTCAAAGGCTAACTTGTCAGGGGTGTAATAAAATAACTCATGGCCGCGAAACTGAGCTTCTTCAGCGATGCGAAAACTACTGTCTGCGTTGATATCAACGTTCTCAATTGGATCCATCTGAAAGGCTATTTTTAGACTCATAGCTGATACCTCTATTTAATGAATCATACATTTGCACCCAAAGATCTGCACTACCAAAATATGGAGGAACTCACACAGGTATTCAATAACTAAAGCCATAAAAAATGGATGATTGAACGAGCCATCTTAGTTTATCGCAAGGTCTCATTTATCTTTTGCCTTTGCCTATAAACTCTACCGATTCAGACCGGCCAGAGCGCTAATGTTTGGCTTCAACCAAATAAGTATACCGCTTTTTTAAGAATGCCACTTCATTGCAACTTGAAATAATTTTTAGTGCTAAGCTTTGCCATTGAATCAACGCCATGATGTTGAGCTTTCGAGCATTGGACAAAGATAACAAACCAATCGCGCATCTGTGAAGTTTTAATTCGATCGTTGGCTACTTGTCGTCTTAAATAAGAGGCTCGTTCACGTTATATTTAATTCTTACAAAGAGTTTTACACGACGAAATTACTTTTTTGTCAGTACTAACGCTCGCGAATAAATTTCTTTGCGTGGAAGGCTAAATTTGGCAGCAATTTCGACAGCCGCACTTTTTACATGCATTATTTTTAATGCCTCTAAAAGGGCATTATCGATATCACTTTGGCTAATTTCTTGCGCCAACGGCGGGCCTAGAACGACCACAAATTCGCCTTTAATGCTCTCTCGCATCTCTATTTTCTGAAACACTTCAGACAAAGATCCACGGAACACCTCTTCAAATTTTTTAGTCAATTCACGACAAACGGAGACTGCACGATCTGAACCATACACATCAATCATATCACGCAGACTAACAACAATCCGTTTGGGCGACTCATAAAAGATCATTGTGGACGGTATCATGGCCAACTCCGCTAAAAACTTTTTACGCGCACTCGATTTACTAGGGGCAAAACCAGCAAAGAAAAACCGATCTGTTGGTTGACCTGACACACATAAGGCTGCCAAAACTGCTGACGCTCCAGGAGCAGAAAAAACTGGCAACCCTTCGGCTATAACTGCGCGTGACAAGTCGAAGCCAGGGTCCGCCACCATTGGTGTCCCCGCGTCAGAAACGTATGCAACAGATGCACCGCACTGTAATGCTTCAATAATTTGGGGCCTCACCTTTACGCCATTATGATCATGATATGCTAATAAACGTCGATCACCAAGTTTAATACCATGGATGTCCATCAATCGTCGAGTGTTGCGCGTATCTTCAGCTGCCAACAAATCTGCACCTGCTAGAATATCCAAACTGCGCAGTGTAATGTCGCGTGCAGCCCCAATCGGCGTCGCCACAATGTGCAAACCAGTCGCTATTTTTCCATCACGTATCAGCATAATTCCATTTCTTTGTTCCCACACCGTTGATTTCTGCGTAGGCAGCAAATAGCTTTTCGCATGAAACAGCCACAACAGGCCAGCCAATTCAGGGAAATAGAACATGACTGCATTGCACCAAATTAAAAACTTTGGGCTTAAGGCGATTGGCACACTTGGACTAAGTATTATGCTTGCTGGGTGCATTGAGACTAACACAGACTCTTACGGTCCAAAAGTTGACACCAACAAACTTATCGTGGTTGGCATCATGGTCCCATCTGGGTCAAGCAATGTACAAACGGAACTGCTTGCGGACAGCTTGGTCAACGCCGCAACACTAGCAATGGCAGAGATTGACGATGTGAACATCGACTTGCGACTCTATCCGACGGGTGGCGACGCCAACCAAGCCGCGTCCGCCGCAAAACGTGCAGCCAATGACGGCGCCAAAATTCTTATTGGTCCATTATTTGCCCAAGCAGCAAATTCAGCTGGTGCAGCCGTTGCAGGCCAAAACATCAATGTGCTGAGCTTCTCCAACAACCCTGATATCGCTGGCGGCAACATTTTTATTCTTGGCGACACATTTAACAACACAGCCAATCGCGTTATCGGTTACGCGACGGCACAGGGTAAAAGGTCAGTTGCAGCATTGGTTCGTGCAGATGCTGCTGGAACAGTGGCAGCATCTGCGGTTGAAGCGGCAGCTAAAAATAATGGTGCAGCTTATGTTGGTGTGGCAAAATACGAACTCACAAACGAAAGTACCGTTGCTTCTGTGTCAGCAACCAAAAGTTTGATCGAACAAACAGGTGCGAGTGCGCTCGTAATGGATGCAGACGCAGCAGGCGCCCTTCCCGTGTTTGCACAATTACTGCCAGAAGCGGGTATAAGCTCTGCCACCACACAGTTTATCGGACTGGCACGCTGGGACAAAACACCAGAGCGAGTCCGCGCAAGCGCCGGCCTGCAGGGTGCGTTGTTCGCTCTGAACGATACAAGTGCAACGGCCTCTTTCCAAGAACGCTATTTAAAAGCATATGGCAAAAACCCACACTTTTTGGCAGGTAAAGCCTACGACGGGATGCGCGCAGTTATCACACTTTTACAGACGGGATCACGAGACGCACTTACACGTAAAGCTTTAACGCGAAGCGCTGGCTTCAACGGCGCAAACGGTGTCTTTCGTTTCTTAGAAAATGGTACAAACCAACGCGCACTGGCCGTAGCTACCTTCCATGATGGCCAAGTGGTCGTTGTTGACCCAGCACCAAAGAACTTTAGTGGCGCCAGTTTCTAAAGTAGGGTAGAAGGCAATGGCCAAATCTGATCTCGATATGCTTATCTGTGCGCCAGATGTACTTTTCAATGCGCGATCAATTGAACAAAAAATTGCTGTTGACTTCAACAACGCCCAAGATAACTTTTCCAAGCGCGCTGCAATTTCAAAAATATTGGGTGACGCGAACTCAGCCGCACGTGATGCGATCAAAGCGGCCTATCTGACTGATCCATTTAAAACCCGCGAAACTACACGTGCGTATACCTATTTAACAGATCAACTGGTCAAAACAGCGTTGACTTCTGTGATCGAGCTCCTCCATCCAAACCCAAATCCCACCAGTTCTGAAAAAATTGCTATGCTCGCAGTCGGCGGCTATGGGCGAGGCGAAATGGCACCGTTTTCCGATGTGGATTTGTTATTCTTGTCACCTTACAAAATGACTCCTTGGGCGGAAAGCGTCGTTGAGTCCACGCTTTATGTGCTCTGGGATTTAAAATTAAAAATTGGCCATTCTACCCGCACGGTTGACGAATGTCTGCGCCTCGGGCGGAATGATTTAACCATTCGTACTGCTCTTTTAGAAGCGCGATTTTTGGTAGGCGATGCGGCTCTTGCGGCGTCCCTCGATACTAAACTATGGAAAACACTATTTAAATCCACAGGCCCAGAATTTGTGACGTTAAAACTCGAAGAACGCGAACATCGTCATGCGAAACAAGGAGCCACACGTTTTCTACTTGAACCAAATGTGAAAGAAGGAAAGGGTGGGCTGCGAGATCTGCAAACACTGTTCTGGATCACCAAATACCTGTCGGGTGCAAAACTTGCGTCAGAAATGATCTACCAAGGTTTTTTCACCAAACAAGAAATCGAAAACTTCTCAAAGGCAGAGGATTTCCTTTGGACTGTCCGCTGTAATCTTCACCTCAGCGCAGGCCGCGCCACAGAGCAGCTCACCTTCGATTTCCAAGTCGCTGTAGCAGAAGCATTAGGCTATCAGGAAAGTGAAGGCCTTCTGGCAGTTGAAGCGTTCATGCAAGATTACTTTCGCTACGCCACACATGTGGGTGATTTGACCCGTATTTTTCTTACGACACTTGAAGCCCAACATGTAAAGCAACAGCCCTCCTTTGGCGCTCGGATAATGAACGCAATGCCATGGAACCGCGACGATAACGTACCTGATGGCTACATGATCGAACACGGACGATTAGCAGTCGCGAATGAGACCACGTTTCTATCAGACCCGCTAAATTTCTTGCGAGTGTTTGAACAAGCCCTAGCCTCTGATATTCTTATCCACCCAGAAACAATGCGCCTGATCGTTGCGAACCTACATATGATCGACGAAAATCTTCGGGCCAACCCCGACGCTCAAGAAATGTTTCTCTCAACTCTGCTGGATTACGGCAACCCCGAGCGAGCCTTGCGGCGAATGAACGAGCTTGGGGTACTCGGTGCGTTCATCCCGGAATTCCAGCGCATAGTCGCGCTCATGCAGTTCAACATGTACCACCACTACACGGTAGACGAACATACAATCCAATGTATCTCAAACCTTGCGCGTATTGAAAAGGGTCATTTAAAAGAAAGTCTTCCGGTTGCCTCTGGTATTTTAGAACGTGGCATCGATCGCAAAGTTCTCTATGTGGCGATGCTGCTTCATGACATTGGAAAAGGCCTGCCCGAAGACCATTCGATCGCAGGTGCACGACTAGCCCAAAAAATCGCTCCACAACTTGGATTAGACGAAGGCGAAACTCAGACCGTTGCTTGGCTCGTTCAACATCATCTGCTACTATCAGACGTTGCACAAAAACGCGATCTATCAGACCCACGCACCGTGCGCGAATTTGCTAAATTGGTGAAAACCACACCCCGCCTAAATCTGCTGACAGTTCTAACAGTTTGCGATATCCGTGGTGTAGGACCAGGCACATGGAACAACTGGAAGGCCCAATTGATCCGAGACCTCTACCGTCATACTCGCATGGCGTTACAAGAAGGTATTGACAAATTTGGAGAGCTGCATTCTGCGGGCGAGGCCAAAGACGCATTTCGTGCCGCTGTACCAAAATGGTCCGAAAAGCAGTTTCAAGCTGAATTCGATCGTCACTATCCCTCCTACTGGCAAGGCCTCGATACAGCAACGCAAACAGTTATGGCGAAACTATTGGCAAAAGCGTCTACCACCGAGATTGAAACTGATATAAAACCCGATGTAGACCGTGACGCGACCCGTGCCTGTTTCGTAATGCCGGATCATCCAGGGATTTTTTCACGGCTTGCAGGGGCTTTAGCACTATCTGGTGCAAACGTCGTGGATGCACGCACCTATACTACCACAGACGGCTACGCCACATCCGCGTTCTGGGTCCAGGACTCAGACAATTCACCATATGAGAGATCACGCCTCAACCGCCTTCGTATCATGAT
>DLZA01000341.1:0-6295 GCA_003447515.1 Paracoccaceae bacterium | reverse complement strand
GTCCCAACAGTCATCACCTTCGACAATACCGGGTCCGACATCTATACAATTATCGAAGTTGACACGCGCGACCGGCCTGGCTTGTTATTCGACCTGACCAAGACTTTATCAAACAGTAACATTTACATTGCCAGCGCAGTAATTGCTACTTACGGGGAGCAGGCTGTCGATGTATTCTACGTGAAGGACATGTTCGGCCTAAAACTGCACTCCAAAACCAAACAAGACAAAATCAGCAAAGCATTGAGCGGCGCCATTGAACGAGGCGAGGAAGTTGCGATGTCATGACCACTCCAACCGCAAATTCCAAAAAGATACATCTGCTCACCAACTTTTTCACAGTTAGTAGCTGGACCCTCTTGTCTCGCGTCTTGGGTTTCCTACGCGACATACTAATCGCCGCCTTCTTCGGCTCTGGACCCTTAGCCGAGGCTTTCCAAGTTGCTTTTGCCTTTCCCAACATGTTTCGCCGCTTCTTTGCCGAAGGGGCGTTCAATATGGCTTTCGTACCAATGTTTTCAAAAAAGCTTGAAAACATTAAGAATGCTCAAAAATTTGCTCAGGACGCTATGGCAGGCCTCGCCTCTATCTTGATCGCATTAACACTTATCGCACAGCTTTTCATGCCATGGTTTGTTTTTGCCATGGCCTCTGGATTTCAAGGCGATGAACGCTTTGATATTACGACAAACTTTGCCCGAATCTGTTTTCCCTACATCATATTCATATCCCTCGCGGCACTCTTTTCGGGTGTGCTGAACTCAATGGGCCGCTTTGCCGCCGCCGCAGCAGCACCCATAGTTCTAAATATCATCCTTATAGCGGCAATGGCAGGCACGTGGGCTTTAGGTGGAAATATAGTAAAAGCACTTGTCTGGGGTGTACCGATCGCAGGCATTGCACAGCTGGCACTCGTGTGGCTTGCCGCTTCTCGTGCTGGCATCCGGCTTCTACCCCAAATACCATGCCTCACCCCAGATATCAGACGCCTGGCGTTGATCGCAGCCCCCGCCGCTCTCGCAGGAGGTGTCGTGCAAATCAACTTACTCGTTGGTCGCCAAGTGGCAAGCTATTATGACGGTGCGATCCAATGGCTTTCTATGGCCGATCGCCTTTATCAGTTGCCCTTGGGCGTAGTTGGCATCGCCATCGGTGTTGTACTGCTACCCGATCTATCACGTAAACTAAAGGTAGGCGACACAGACGGTGGCCGTGATGCTTTTAACCGCGCTACTGAATTTGCTATCGCACTCACACTCCCCGCCACCGTCGGCTTGCTAGTAGTTCCCCAAGCCGTTGTCTCCGTCTTGTTTGAACGGGGCGCTTTCACATCAGCCGATTCGCAAAACACCGCCGCCGCCGTGGCTATATACGCAGTCGGCCTGCCCGCTTTTGTTCTGCAAAAAGTGTTTCAGCCCCTCTATTTCGCACGTGAAAATACAAAGACACCCTTCTACTTCGCACTTGTTTCTATGGTTTTGAATGCAGCCTTTGCTATTGGACTCAGCGCGCAATACGGCTACCTCGCTGCTGCTATCGGCACTACACTCTCCTCTGTAGCCCTCGCTATTTTGCTGTATTGGGGAGTACGCCGCATGGGCAACGCCACGGCATTCGATGCGCGCCTCTTGCGCGCAATACCCCGCATGTTCGGTGCCGCCATAATCATGGGAACCGTCACCTATGGCCTTAGTATAATCCTTGAAACATGGATTGCCACCGCAGGCCTACGCTACATCGCACTTGCAATCCTCATCATCGGCGGTACCGCCACCTACTTTACTGCGTGCCTTGCATTCGGCGCTTTCACAAAACAGGATCTCCTTAACTTTGAAAAACGCTAATCTCTTTCTTAATCTGGTAAAAATGGGCACTATCTCCTCCGCGTCTTCTCAAACCAGAAATCCAAACCACGCCCATGCACAGGCAGCAGCAACGCGCAAAGCGGGAAACCAACCGCAAACCCAGCAACACAATCCACCCAGCCTCGTCCACCAAATATAAGGACCATAATTCCTAGAAAGATGACTAACTGGAGAATTAATCGAAAGGCATTCCATCCTGAAGCACCCTCGGCCCTTTGCTTTGTGAACAAAATCCAACTCAGCGCGCCAACCATCCCAAATGATGCCGAAGAGGCCCCTAACATCGCCCGATCTGGTCCATTAATCAGCGTTTGCAAAACCGCTCCACCTACTCCACTACCAAAAAAAATTAGTAATACCGACAGCGGTGATGCCCGCTCACCAACAAATTTCCCTAGCGCCAAAACAAACACCACATTAAATAGCGTCGCTACCAAATTTATATCGACGAATACATAACTGAGAAATCGCCTCAACGTCGAAAATGGATATTGCCCAGTCTCCCACATCAAATATGCAGCCCTATTTGAAAATCCGTATTCGTTTGCAATCGCCTGCCGCCATGTGGCCCCCGAAGGCCCACCAATTATGCTAAACTCTCCCAATTGAAAAATTATCTCCGGAACAATCAACAACACCGCTAGTAGGATCACCACCTTTGGCAAAGGGTTGACAAAAGTAGCGTTGGCATTGGGATTAAACATAGGTGGAACTCTCTCAACTTGACGCGAGGAAGTCTTACCGCGATAACGCGCGAGCAACAACTAATCGGAGCCGCTCATGGCCGGGTCACCTTTCACACCGCGCGTCTTTTCAGGCATTCAACCATCAGGTAATCTCACCCTTGGTAACTATCTTGGTGCAGTAAAACGATTTGTAGAAATGCAAAACTCTGGAATTGAAACTATTTATTGCATGGTTGACATGCATGCAATCACAGTTTGGCAAAACCCCGACACGCTCCGTCACAATACCCGCGAATTAGCCGCTGCATATATCGCCTGTGGTTTGAACCCACAAAAGTCTATCCTGTTTAATCAGTCCCAAGTTCCCGCCCATGCCGAACTTGGCTGGTTATTCAACTGCGTCACGCGCCTCGGCTGGATGAATCGCATGACACAATTCAAAGATAAGGCAGGAAAAAATGCAGAAAAAATGTCACTAGGTTTATATGCATACCCGTCTCTAATGGCAGCTGACATTCTGGTTTATAAAGCCACCCAAGTCCCGGTGGGTGATGACCAAAAACAGCACGTGGAATTAACCCGTGATATCGCTGCTAAGTTTAACCATGACTTCAAATCAAATTATTTTCCAGAACCCGAACCCATTATTGATGGCGCGGCCACCCGCGTCATGTCCTTGCGCGATGGGTCTAAGAAAATGTCAAAATCTGACCCCTCCGATATGTCTCGAATCAACATGACTGACGATGCCGATACGATCGCAAAGAAAATTCGCAAAGCAAAAACAGACTCAGAAGCGCTGCCCGATAACTTTGACAACCTGAGCAACCGCCCAGAGGCACGCAACCTTGTAAACATCCGCGCTGCCCTCACAAGCCAAACACCCCAACAGGTGATAACCGAGGTCGCAGGCCAAGATTTTAGCACATTTAAACCTGAGCTCGTAGACATAGCCGTGAGCCACCTTGCTCCCATCACAGAAGAGATGAACCGCTTGATGGATGACGTTTCAGAAATTGATCGCATCCTCGGTAATGGCGCAAACCAAGCCGCAGAGATCGCCGAGCCCATCCTTGCAGGCGCCTATGATATCGCGGGTATGATCCGCAGCCGATGATCTTTATCGGAAAAGTATCACAAGTTAGTATTGTTTTAATTTAAATGTTGTTTTTTCATTTCTCACAGTTCGCTTTCAGTATGAGGACCGTTCGTTAATTTCCCCGTTTATTTTGATAATATCACCATCCATTTACAGATGTGTCCAGCTTTCAACTGCACTAATTGAGACCGTAATGCTGGAGCCCAAAATCACACCAGACCGCATAAATAATAAGTAATATCATGGCATGATCTCTATACCTTTGGGCCATGGAATTGCTGTTTAGGTCTCGCTATAAAAAACCACAACTAACGATTCAATGCACAACGGCTCACATTGCCATTCAAGCGAAACCTGCGACGGACTATTGCACCTCCATTTTCTAAATCTCTTAAGCACACTTCATTCTACCCAATAAAATAAGATTTTTACAAAAATTAGTTTGGTTTAGCTCATCTAATTTCAACCATTCACTGACCTAAATCACGCAACACCTTTACACGCAGCCTTCAAAGGCGTACCTGCGCGACACCCTAATAAAGGCATCTCCTTTGAAACAAGCTCTCGCCACCGCTCTACAAACGCGCGGCTTTGAAACATTGACCCAAGTGCAAAAGGCAGTGACTGACCCAGACCTTGGCACATCTGATCTGCTCGTATCGGCACAGACGGGCTCTGGTAAAACTGTTGGCTTTGGTCTTGCACTTGGCCCAACTTTGCTTGGCGAAGAAGAATTATTTGACACTGCAGGCAAACCGCTCGCCCTCGTAATCGCACCTACTAGAGAGTTGGCGATGCAGGTTATGCGGGAGCTGTCGTGGCTTTACGCCAAAGCCAACGCGCAGGTTACATCCTGCGTCGGCGGCATGGACATGCGCGATGAGCGCCGCGCTCTGGGTCGTGGTGCGCATATCGTCGTTGCCACGCCGGGCCGATTGCGCGACCACATCATGCGCGGCTCGATTGATCTGTCGGGTATCCGCGCCATCGTGCTCGATGAAGCGGACGAAATGCTCGATCTCGGTTTTCGCGAGGACCTTGAGTTCATTCTAGAAGCGTCTCCCAAAACCCGCCGCACACTTCTCTTCTCGGCCACTGTGCCACGCACCATCGCGAACCTTGCTAAAAAGTTTCAAAATGACGCCGTGCGTATCTCAACCATGTCCGAACGCCAACAACATGCAGACATCGAATACCACCAAATGACCGTCGCAAACCGCGACGAAGAAAAAGCCATCATCAACGTCTTGCGCTACTACGAGTCTCCCGGTTCCTTAGTGTTCTGCAACACCCGCGACATGGTGAACCGCCTGACCACACGTCTCTCGAACCGCGGCTTTTCTGTCGTATCCCTATCAGGTGAGTTGTCCCAGAACGAACGCACCCACGCCCTGCAAGCAATGCGCGACGGCCGCGCCCGTGTCTGCGTCGCCACCGATGTGGCGGCACGCGGCATCGATTTGCCGAACCTTGACCTCGTAATCCACGCCGACCTGCCACAAAATGTGGAAACCCTGCTGCATCGCTCCGGCCGAACGGGGCGTGCAGGACGCAAAGGCGTATCTATCCTGATCGCCAACCCCAAAGCCGTGCGCAAGGCCAACCGCCTGCTCCAGGGCGCGAAAGTACAAGCGCAAATAGGCAACGCCCCCTCCGCCGAAGCCGTAATTACGCAGGACGAGGCGCGGATGATGGCAGACGAGGCGTGGCAAAACGCACCAACCGAAGCTGAAGCAGACAGCATCACAAAACTGCTCAACCTGCACGGCCCAGACCAAATCGCCGCTGCTTATCTGCGTTTGTACAAATCACGCCAGTCCGCCCCAGAAGAGCTCGGCGAACCAACCTCATTCAACCCATCGGAGGCGAAACGTTCCTTTGGTCCCTCGGTTTGGTTCTCCGTCGCAGGCGGCCAAAACGCGGGCGTTGAGGTCCGCCGTTTCCTGCCAAGGCTGTGCAAAATCGGTGGCATCACCAAAGACGACATCGGCGCCATCCGTGTGCAACACCGCGAAACCCTTGTCGAACTTCGCACAAACGCGCTCGAAGACTTCCTGCAAAACCTTGGCCCGAAATCCGAGTTTGACAAAAAATCCCCCATTACCCAGATCGACACGCCAAGCCCCGCGCACCGTGGACCAAAGCCAAAATTCCAACCCAAAAAACCAAACGCTCCAGTAGATTGGAACGACGACCCCACGCCTCGCCGCAAAAAGCCAAAACCAGCCGACGATAAGAACAAGGGTAAACCGAAGTTCAAGAAAAAAGCACAGCCAGAGGACACTCGCCCAGACGGTGTAGTGACGAAACGTAAAAAAGGCGGCGGCAAGAACCTCGCTCCTACGGTGGGCAAGCCGAATTCAAAAAAGAACAAAGCACGGCGGGCTAAGGCAGCTATCGAGGGCAAGGGAGCCCGCGGCTAAAGCCGCATAAAATCAGCGCAATCGCATCATAATTCGAACAATGACCTTTGGGATCGTACCCCAAGCAGTCAAAGGTGTTCGAGTAGAATTATGTACTTATTGTAGCAAGCCATTACCAAAGACACCCAGCCAAACGGCATAAATGCGGCACCGCTACGCAAACATAAATGCCTGAGCCTACAAAATGGCGCATCCCAACCGTTAGCGTGCCAGAAGCGACGC
>DLZA01000331.1 GCA_003447515.1 Paracoccaceae bacterium | reverse complement strand
GAACGATATTTTTCGGGAATCCGGTTCTTATTTTCTTCGCGCTGCTCTGCACGCGATTGCAGACCATCTGGACCATTGACGTTGGGCATTGTGTGCTGGTGATCCAAACCAGCCTCGTCCACATGGAAGGAAGCTGACATGTTTAGGATTTGCTTACCGTGCTGCACTGCCACTACGCGGCGTGTAGTAAAGCTACCACCATCACGGGCACGGTCCACTTGATAAACTACAGGAATGGAGGGATCACCTGCACGAATGAAATAAGCATGGAGCGAGTGGCATAACCGACCCTCGACTGTTTTGTAAGCCGCAGCAAGCGCCTGCGCAATCACCTGACCACCAAAGATGCGTACCGTAGTTTCCCCACCACCACCTACTCCGCGAAAGAGGTCCACTTCTAGCTGTTCAATTTCCAAGATGTTCAGTAGTTCGGCCAGTTCTTCTGACATTAGAGGTTCCTATCTGCCGCGTAAGAGATGAAAGTGTCAAAGCTCTCAGGATTGGCCATACTGTCACGGTTAACCACTTTGCTCGCATCGCCACCTAAAAGCAATTTTTTGACAGGTATCTCCAGCTTTTTCCCTGACAAAGTACGAGGAATTTCCCTAACTTGGACGATTTCGTTTGGTTGAAAACGAGCAGATACACCTGTTTTGATCGCTTCGTTGATCTGGGACTCGAAGGTTTCATTGAGCGTAAGCCCATCGCGCAGAACAACGAAAAGTGGCATGAAACTGTCGCGGCCAAGGAACTCCAAATCGACCACAAGACTATCCATAATTGCATCCAAACCCTCTACCGCTTGGTAAATCTCAGATGAGCCAAGGCGCAGGCCTTTACGGTTAATGGTGGCATCAGACCGACCATAGATGATCGATTCTCCTTCAGGCGTAATCTCAATCCAGTCGCCATGTCGCCAGACATCTGGGTAAGTATCGAAATAGCTGTCATGCAAGCGCGAGCCATCAGTATCACCCCAGAAAAAAAGTGGCATCGACGGGAGGGGTTCGGTACAGACCAGCTCCCCAACCTCACCAATCACCTCGTCGCCATTCATATCAAAAGCGCGGACTGCATTGCCAAGTGCACGCGCCTGCATTTGACCTGCACGCACAGGCATAGTTGGATTACCACACACGAATGCACCCGCGAAATCTGTACCGCCCGAGATTGGTGCAAGCCAAACATCAGGTTTGACAACGGAATAAATCCAATCATAAGCATCCTCAGTCAACGGAGAGCCTGTAGAGCCAAGCGAATGGAGCGAGCTGAGATCGAAATCCTTTGCAGGGCTGACGCCGGCCTTAGCGCAACTTGAAAAAAAAGCGGCCCCTGCGCCAAAATAGTTGAGGCGTTCATCCGCGCAGAATTGCCAAAGCACGGACCACTCCGGGTAGTTCGGTGCACCATCAAATAGACAGACAGTCATCCCCTGCCCTAGTGCAGCCAGTTGGGCATTCCACATAATCCAACCCGACGATGTGAGCCAGCAAAACCGCTCAGATGGTTTGAAGTCCTGATGCAGCGATTGTTTTGAGCCCTCTAGGAGCACGCCACCATGACCATGGACAATGGGTTTTGGGTTGCCCGTGGTACCCGATGAATAGACGATCCAAACGGGATGGTCGAATGGGACTTGTTCAGTTTTTAGCGCTACATCTCTGTTCAAAAGCGCGTCCCATTCGGGGCCAATCGGAATGTGGTGTTTGAGTGTTGGCAACCGCGATATGACCTCTTTGATCACATCACTGCGGTCAATAGTTTTGTTTGCATGGACGTAGGTGTCTTGAGTGATTAACACCTTTGGCGCGATCTGCGCATAGCGGTCCACGATTGCGGTATGACCCATGTCAGGAGCACAAAGTGACCAAACTCCGCCAAGACTTGCGGTGGCCAGAAACGCGATTACGGCAGCGGGAGTGTTGGGTAGGATTGCAACAACACGGTCACCTTTTGTTACACCCATATCGGTGAGGTGGCTCGCAACACTGGTTACCTGAGACCGCAGGTCAGCCCAAGTCAACTCGCTCCGTCCCCAGGTCTCAGATTGGCTAATTATAGCAGCTTCGTTCGCATGCGCTGCTGCGTAGCGGAAGATTGCGTCAGTATAGTTTAAACGTGCGCCTGTAAACCATTTAGCCCCTGGCATTTTCCGCTCATTCAGCACAGACGTATGAAGCTGGCTTGCTTGGATATCAAAATAGTCCCAGACGGTTTGCCAGAAATCTTCAATCTCCGTTACGGACCAATTCCACATTGCATTGTAATCAGCGAAATCCAACCCACGATTATCTTTAAGCCAATTTGCGTAGTGAGTGATCCTAGCACCTTCAATGCGCGCTGGTGTCGGCTTCCACAGGATTGGTCGTTTAGCCATCATACCAGTGCCCCATGCACAATGGATTTCAACTCTGCACGGGCAGGATAGCTGCTGCTCGGCGATAACTGGGTGAAGAAAACCACGTTCATATCCAAAACAGGATCAATCCAGAAAAAGGTAGATGCCATACCGCCCCAACTAAAATCTCCAACACTGCCGGGAACGCGAATGCGGCCGGGATTTCGCACAACAGAACCGCCGATGCCAAAACCCATACCCTCCATCGGCTGCTCAGCAAAACTGCTTGGGCCCATATCGGCAATATCACCAGGCAAGTGATTCTTACGCATAAAATCAATGGTCAGTGGAGACAGCAAGCGTGCGCCATTGAGAACTCCACCTTGCCGGATCATCTCGCAAAAGCACATGTAATCGTCAATTGTTCCAACCAGTCCACCCCCTCCTGAGAAGGTTTCAGTATGAGCAAACGGCGTAACAGGCGCGCTATCCTCAAGGCGTAAGGTCTCACCGCCCGAGCGCACCGCATTAAGGTCCATGGCGTTGCCTTCAAGCGGAGTGTAAAGGCTAGCAAAACGTTTCATCGCACCACTGGGAACAGAAAATGCGGTTTCAGTCATGCCAAGTGGTTCGAAAATATGATCAGCAAAAAATTGGTCGAGCGGCTGCCCACTGACCACCTCAACTACTCGACCAAGAACATCAATCGAGACCGAATATTCCCAGCGCGTTCCAGGCTGGAAAGCTAGGGGCAGAGTTGCAAGTTCTCGAACAACATCGACCAATGGGCCTTGCTGACCGTTAAAGGTCAGGTCTTTTTCTTCCATCGTTTTTGGCAACACTCCTGGGTTGAAAGGATAGCTAAGTCCACTGGTATGGGTCAGCAATTGATGCAACGTTGGTGTAACGGCTGGTTCTGTCTGATCGATAGATGTTGCGCAACCAATCAG